>JAIYDD010000204.1 GCA_027487675.1 Acetobacteraceae bacterium
TCTCGATGGATGTCGAGCTGATCGCGCCGATCGCCATGGACGAGGGCCTGCGGTTTGCGATCCGCGAAGGCGGCCGCACCGTCGGCGCCGGCGTCGTCGCCAAGATCGTCAAGTAGGGCTTCGGCCCGCGCGGGACGCGCACGGGGGCGGGTGCCGGCGGCGCCCGCCCCTTTTGCGTGCCACGGGCCGGGAAGCGGCGGGGGGTTCGATGTCGGACGGGATGGAGGGCGCGCAGCTCGCCGGGTTCGGGGCGCGGCTCGGGGCGCAGCTGCTGGACCTGCTCTGGCTGCTGCCGCTCGGGCTGGTGCTCGGCCTGCTCGGCGATGCGGTCAGCGGCGGCACCATGTCGGGCGCGGCCGAGATGATGGCGAACCTGATCGGCGCGCTGGTGGTGCTGCTGTTCTGGGTGGAGCGGCAGGGCACGCCGGGCAAGCTGGTGCTCGGCCTGCGGATCGTGGACGCCGAGACGGGCGGCCACCCGCGCTTCTCCCGCCTGGTGGTCCGCTACATCGGCTACCTGGTTTCCGCCCTGCCGCTCGGGCTGGGGTATCTCTGGATGCTGTGGGACCGGCGCGGGCAGTGCTGGCACGACAAGATGGCGGGCACGCTGGTGGTGCGCCTGCCGCGCTGAGCCGGCGAGGCTCCGGCCGCTTGTCACCCGCCCGTCGCTCCGCTAAGGGGCCTCTCTCGCGCGGCGCCTGAAGGGGCGTAGCTCAATTGGCTAGAGCGCCGGTCTCCAAAACCGGAGGTTGGGGGTTCGAGACCCTCCGCCCCTGCCAATGCGGCCGCGCGGGCGTCGCGGTCGCGGAAACCGGGCCTTCGGGCCGGCGCCCCCGCCTCCGGGACGCAACGGACTGGCAGCGTTGTCGAAACCATCGTCGTCGCAAACATCGTCGTCGCAGAAGGGGCCCGTCTTGGCCAAGCTCGATCCCGCAGGGTTCGTCCGCGAGGTGCGGCAGGAGGTGGCCCGGGTCACCTGGCCGACCCGCAAGGAGACGCTGGTGACCACGGGCCTGGTGCTTGCCCTCTCGGCGCTGGCGGCGCTGTTCTTCATGCTGGTCGACTGGATCATCGCGGGTGCCATGCGCCTGCTGTTCGGCCTGGGGGCCTGAGGCGTCATGCCCGACATGAAGTGGTACGTGGTGCACGTCTATTCGGGCTTCGAGAAGAAGATCTCGCAGCAGATCCGCGAACAGGCCGCCCAGAAGGGCCTGGCCGACAAGTTCGAGGAGATCCTGGTCCCCTCCGAGGAGGTGGTGGAGGTCCGGCGCGGCCAGAAGACCCAGGCCGAGCGCAAGTTCTTCCCCGGCTACGTGCTGGTGAAGATGGAGATGACCGACGACGCCTGGCACCTGGTCAAGAACACGCCCAAGGTCACCGGCTTCCTCGGCGAGAAGAACCGCCCGACGCCCATCCGTGAGAAGGAGGCGCAGGCGATGCTGCGCCAGGTGCAGGAAGGCGCCGACAAGCCGAAGCGCCCCGCCATCATCTTCGAGGTGGGCGAGCAGGTCCGCGTCGCCGACGGCCCCTTCACCAGCTTCAACGGCACGGTGGAGGAGGTGGACGAGGACCGCGGCCGGGTGAAGGTCAGCGTCTCCATCTTCGGCCGCTCCACCCCGGTCGAGTTGGAATACGGGCAGGTCGAGAAGCTGTAGGCGCGTCGCTGGCTTCGGGACGCGGTCCGGCACGGTTGACACTGTGTCGGTTTTTGCGTCGTCTGCCGCGGGGCGGCGGAATGAACCCCGCCTGACGGGGAGAATATCGATGAGGCTTGGTAGAATTCGGCGCCTCGCGCGTCTGTTGTGTCTTGGCGTGTCCATCGGGCTGCTGGGTTCGGCCTCCGCCTGGGCCAGCCTGGTCACGATCCGGGTGCAGCAGTCCGGCGCCGATGTGGTGGCGACCGCCACCGGTTTCCTGGACACCGATGCCTTCGGCGTGCCGCAAGACCCGCTCTTCACCACGGCGCGCGTCGGCGGCGCCCAGGGCTTCATCCTCGTCGGCGACAGCGGAACCCCGGCGGCGCCGCTCAGCCACCTGCGCTACTTCGCCACGAACAGCGCGCCCATCTTCGCCTTCGGGACCGGCGGCCCGCGCGCGGCCGATTCCGCCTCTGGCGACCTGGTGGGCCTCGATCTGGACACGGACGGAAGCTCCAACTTCGCCTCCTTCCTGGTGCCGGAGGCCTATGCGCCCACCAACCCGCTGAACGGCTCCGCGACCTGGCTGAACACCACCTTCGCCGGCCTCGGCTTGACCGAGGGGAATTGGCTCTTCTCCGCCCCGACCGATGTCGGATCCCAGGAACTCCGCCTGATCATCGGCGGCACCCTCCAGCTGCCGGTGCCCGCTCCGGGCGGGCTTGCCGTCTTCGCGCTGGCGCTCGGCGGACTCCTGATGGCGCGGCGTCGCCCGGCCTGACGCCCCGCGCCTCGCCGGATGCGCGGTGCGGCACGCCGGCCGGCCTCGGCGCGGCCGGCGCGATCGGCACTGGACACCCATCCGCGCGGCCGCTATACGCGCCGCCCTGCCGCAGGGCCCGGGCTCGTCCCGGGCCTTTTGGCGTGAACTGGGAACGCGGGAGGCTCGCCCCGATCCGGGGCGGGTCGCAGGCACCGCGGGCCTCTGACCACAGAGGATTGGTGAATGGCAAAGAAGATCGTCGGCTACATCAAGCTGCAGATCCCGGCCGGCAAGGCGAACCCGTCGCCGCCCGTCGGCCCCGCGCTCGGCCAGCGCGGCCTGAACATCATGGCCTTCGTGAAGGAATTCAACGCGGCCACGCAGGGCATGGAGCCGGGCACGCCGACGCCCGTCGTCATCACCGCGTTTTCCGACCGCACCTTCACCTTCGTCACCAAGACGCCGCCGAACACCCACTTCCTGCTGAAGGCCGCCAAGATCGAGAAGGGCAGCCAGACCCCGGGCAAGGGCGGCGTGGTCGGGCGCGTGACGAAGACGCAGCTGCGCGAGATCGCGGCGGTCAAGATGAAGGACATGAACTGCACCGACATCGAGAGCGCGGTGCGCATGCTCGCGGGCTCCGCCCGATCGATGGGCATGACGGTGGTGGAGGGCTGACGCCATGGCGAAGATCGGCAA
>JAIYDD010000028.1 GCA_027487675.1 Acetobacteraceae bacterium
TCAAGATGAAGGACATGAACTGCACCGACATCGAGAGCGCGGTGCGCATGCTCGCGGGCTCCGCCCGATCGATGGGCATGACGGTGGTGGAGGGCTGACGCCATGGCGAAGATCGGCAAGCGCCTGAAGGCCCTGAACGGCACCTTCGACCGCGAGAAGACCTATGCGCTGGACGAGGCGGTGAAGCTCGCCAAGGCCAACGCCAAGGCCAAGTTCGACGAGACCATCGAGATCGCGATGAACCTCGGCATCGACCCGCGCCACGCCGACCAGATGGTCCGCGGCGTGGTCGCCATGCCGGCCGGCACCGGCAAGACGGTGCGCATCGCCGTCTTCGCCCGCGGCGCCAAGGCCGAGGAAGCGAAGGCCGCCGGCGCCGACGTGGTGGGCGCGGACGACCTGGCGGCCGCGGTGCAGGAAGGCAAGATCGACTTCGAGCGCTGCATCGCGACCCCCGACATGATGGCCCTCGTCGGCCGGCTCGGTAAGGTGCTCGGACCGCGCGGCCTGATGCCGAACCCGAAGCTCGGCACGGTGACGATGGACGTGAAGGGCGCGGTCAGTGCCGCCAAGGCCGGGCAGGTGGAGTTCCGCGCCGAGAAGGCGGGCATCGTCCATGCCGGCATCGGCAAGGCCTCCTTCGGGGAAGACGCGCTGCTGACCAATGCGCGCGCCTTCATCGACGCGATCCAGAAGGCCAAGCCGGCGGGCGCCAAGGGCACCTATGTGAAGAAGGTGTCGGTCAGCTCGACCATGGGCCCGGGCGTCCGGGTCGACCTGGCCACGCTGTCCGCCGCCAGCGCCTGACGGCGTCCCGCCCCCCGCCGCTGGCGGGGGCGCTCGGGTGATCTCCCTCCCCCGGCTGCGGGTGAGGGTCGGGGCGGGGGCCTCAACGCCCTCCGCACCCGGGCTGCCAAGGAATTCGGCGCCGGCCCCCATGCCGGCGTCGCGCAGGGCGGGGGCGACCCCGCCCGACCTGTCGGAGACCTCCTGTGGTCCGCACCCGTCCCGGGGGCGGCCTTGATGCGGGCGAGCCCGCGCAGGGGATAGGCGGGGAGCCGAGAGATCTGCCGTATCCGGGCGCCTTCGGGCGTCGCGGCCGGCGTGGCTTGGTCATCCCGTTCCAGCAGGCGCTGGGGCTGTTCGGCGTGCCGGGCCGCCCCTGCTTGAGATGCCGCCGGCCCCTCCACCAGGCCGCGGCGACCGGCTGGGTGGGCGTCCGGATGGGTCCGGCGCCTGGAACCCGGCCGGTGGTGAAGGAGACGGGACGTGGACCGTACGGAAAAGCGCGCCTTCGTGCAGGCGCTGCAGACGGTGTTCGCGGAGACGTCGTTCGTGCTCGTCAGCCAGAACAAGGGGCTGACGGTCGCGGATGCGACGAAGCTGCGGCGCCAGATGCGGGACGCCGGCGCGACCTACAAGGTTGCGAAGAACCGGCTGGCCGCACTCGCCCTGGATGGGTCGAAGTTCGAAGCCGTCCGTCCGCTGCTGAAGGGTCCGACCGCGCTGGCGTGGTCGAAGGATCCGGTGGCGGTGGCGAAGGCGGCGATCGAGTTCGCCCGCACGAACGACAAGTTCGTGATCCTTGGCGGGGCGCTCGGGACCCAGACGCTGAACGCCGATGGCGTGAAGGCGCTGGCCGAGCTGCCCTCGCTCGAGACGCTGCGTGCGCAGCTGCTCGGCCTGATCCAGACGCCGGCGACGCGGATCGCGGGCGTGCTGCAGGCCCCGGGCAGCCAGCTGGCGCGGGTGTTCTCGGCCTATGCCAAGAAGGACGAGACGGCCGAGGCGGCGTGAGCCGCCCCGGCACAGCCGGACCGTTCGCCCCGGGGGGATGGCCCCCTGGGGTGTTGCAAACATCAAGCCAAGCCACTAGATCAAAGGATGCACCGACATGGCCGACCTTGCGAAGCTGGTTGACGAGCTCTCCAGCCTGACCGTCCTGGAAGCCGCTGCGCTCTCCAAGATGCTGGAAGAGAAGTGGGGCGTCTCCGCCGCGGCTCCGGTCGCGGTTGCGGCGGCGCCCGCGGCTGGCGCCGCCGCCGCGGCTGCCCCGGTCGAGGAGAAGACGGAGTTCACCGTCATCCTCAAGGCCTCGGGCGACAAGAAGATCAACGTGATCAAGGAGATCCGCACCATCACCGGTCTCGGCCTGAAGGAGGCCAAGGACCTGGTCGAGGGTGCGCCGAAGACCGTGAAGGAGGCCGTCTCGAAGGACGAGGCCGCCAAGATCAAGAAGGTCCTGGAAGAGAACGGCGCCCAGGTCGACATCACCTGAGCCGGCGGCGCGGCACGCCCGCCGCCGGGCGGCCGCGCGAAACGGCCGGGGCCCGCAAGCCCCGGCCAGTGTTTGGGACGGGACGGGGTGGGGTTCCCTCGGAGGAGGGAATCCCGCCCTTGCCCGCATTTCACGACGGTGCGTGTCGCGCCTTGGCCCGCTCGGGCCGGCGCGGCACCGCCACGATGCACCAGCCTGCCGGCCCGGTACGGGGCCCGCCGGCAAGGGGAACGGGACAGGCATGAACGCTATCACGAAGTCCTTCACCGGCCGCAAGCGGATCCGCAGGTCCTTCGGGCGGCTGCCCGAGGTGGCGCCGATGCCCAACCTCATCGA
>JAIYDD010000025.1 GCA_027487675.1 Acetobacteraceae bacterium
AGGCACTTCGTCCGCACCTCGATCGCCGGCGTCGCGTAGTTGGACTGCACGTTCTTGAAGAAATTGCCCGTGCCCATCAGCGGCGCGACGGGGCTGAGCCAGGCGCCCATGTTGGCGAAGCTGGTGAGGCGCACCGCCAGGAACCGGCCCTCCGCGTCCAGCGCGAGTTCCGCCGCCACCTCATGGTCGCGGCCATGCGCGTCCGACAGGAACGACCCCGACCGTTCGTCGGTCCACTTCACCGGCCGCCCCAGCGCCTGCGCCGCATGCAGCACGCAGATGTATTCCGGGTAGACCGCCGCCTTCATGCCGAAGCTGCCGCCGACATTGTGCGTCAGGATGCGCACCTGCTGCTGCGGCACGCCCAGGATGTCCTTCAGCTGCGCGCGCATGCCGAAGACGCCCTGGCTGCCGACGCGCAGCACGAAGCGGCCGTCCTCCATCGCGCCGATGGCGCTGCGCGGTTCCATCGCCGCCACGACGACGCGGTTGTTGCGCAGCGACAGCTTCGTGACATGCGCGGCCTGCCCGAACGCCGCGGCGACGGCGGCCGGGTCGCCCGCCACGAAGTCCAGCACCTCGTTGCCCGGCAGCTCGTCATACAGCTGCGGCGCACCTGGCGCCGCGGCGGCGGAGGCGTCCGTCACCGCCTCCAGCGGCTCGATGTCCAGCTCCACCGCCTCGGCCGCGTCCTTGGCCTGGGCGCGGGTTTCCGCCACCACAAAGGCCACCGGGTCGCCGACATGTCGCACGCGGTCGTCGGCCAGCGCGGGCCTGCGCGTGGTGCGCAGCGCCGATCCATCCGCGTTCTTCAGCGGCATCGCGCACACCATCGGCGCATAGGCCGCGAGATCGGCCGCGGTGTAGACGCCGAGCACGCCCGGCATCGCCTTCGCCGCCTCGGTCCCGATGCCGTTGATCACGCCATGCGCATAGGGGCTGCGCACCATCACGGCATGGACCTGCCCGGGCAGCGCGATGTCGTCGGTGTAGCGGCCCTGGCCGGTCAGCAGGATCGGGTCTTCCTGCCGGCGCACCGGCTGGCCGATGCCGAACTTCAGGCGGGTGGGATCAAAGTCGAGCGAATCCGGCATGCGGGCCTCGCGAAGATGAGATGAACGCGCGTGATCGTGGGGTCGCGGCGCGGCTTTGCAACCGTCAGGGGCCTTGCAACAGCCATGCCGCATAGTCGGCCTGGGCGTCCCGCGGCGCGAATCGCGGCCGCCAGC
Organism: Acetobacteraceae bacterium; assembly: GCA_027487675.1. Taxonomy (GTDB): domain Bacteria; phylum Pseudomonadota; class Alphaproteobacteria; order Acetobacterales; family Acetobacteraceae; genus Falsiroseomonas. The sequence goes on from JAIYDD010000025.1 coordinate 1,230, forward strand.
CGAAATCCGCGGCGCGCCCGATGGCCATGGCACCGCGCGGCTTCACCTCGTTCCAGCGGATCGTCGGCGCCTCGCCCGGCTCGGCATGGCGCCAGCGGAAACCGGGGAAGGCCGCGGCCAGCGCGTCCATGCAGGCGGCGGCATGCGGCGCCCAGTCGATGCCCGACGCCAGGTTCACCACCCGGTGCGGCGGGTCCTGCGCATCCAGCAGCGCCAGCAGCCCGGCCACCAGGTCGCGCACATAGACCCAATCATAGGCCGGCAGCGGCGCCGGCGGCAGCACCAGCTCGCCGCGCGCCATCGCCACCTGCGCGATCGCGAGATGCACGGACAGCGTATCCCGAAGCCCGGTGTCGCGTTCCCACGGGCCGAAGGTGGCGCCGATGCGCGCCGCCACCGCATCCAGCCCCCAGAGGCCCGCCAGCCGCAGCCCCGCGCGTTCCACCGCGTATTTGGTCACGCCATACAGCGTGATCGGCACCGGCGGCGTCGTCGCCTCGTCCAGCAGCGCATGGGCATAGGCGCTCTCGCCATACACGGCCGCGGAGGATGGCAGGATCACGCGCCGCACCGTCCCCGCATCCCGCGCCGCGGCCAGCGTCGCCAGCAGCGCGGAGAGGTTCACGTCGAGCACCACCTGCGGATCGGCCGCCTCCCGCACCGGGCCTGCGGTCACGGCGGCGAAGGGGAAGACGCGATCGATGCGGCGGTCGCGGAACAGCGCCTTCAGCGCGGCTTCGTCGCGCACATCGCCCTGGATCACCTCGATCCGCCCCGGCAGCCTGCCGAACCGCGAAGGCGCCGGATCTGGCAGCGCGGCTTCCCGCCCGAACACCACCACATGCTCGCCGCGGGCGAGCAGCGCCTCGACCAGGTTGAGGCCCACGAAGCCGGCGCCGCCGGTGACCAGGATCGCATCCATGCCCCCTGGATATCGCGCCGATCCGGGCGCAGAAAGCCGGGGATGCCGCACGCCACGCCGCCGTCTTCCGTCGCCGTGATCGGCGCGGGCCCCGCCGGGCTGATGGCGGCCGAGGTCCTGGCCACCGCCGGGCGGCGCGTCACCGTCTTCGACCGAATGCCCTCCCCGGCCCGGAAATTCCTGATGGCCGGGCGCGGCGGGCTGAACCTGACGCATTCCGAGCCGCTCGACGCCTTCCTCACCCGCTACCGCCCCGCCGCGCCGGCGCTGCTCGACACGGTGCGCGCCTTCCCCCCCGCCGCGCTCATCGCCTGGTGCGAGGGGCTGGGCGTGCCGACCTTCGTCGGCTCCTCCGGGCGCGTCTTCCCCAAGGCGCTGAAGGCCTCCCCGCTGCTGCGCGCTTGGCTGGCGCGGCTTGGCGCGCTCGGGGTGGCGCTGCGCCCCCGCCATGCCTGGATCGGCTTCGACGCCGCCGGCGCGCCACGCTTCGCAACGCCGGACGGCGAGGTGGCGTTTCCCTGCGATGCCGTGGTGCTGGCGCTGGGCGGCGCGTCCTGGCCGCGGCTCGGCTCGGATGGCGGGTGGATGGCGCTGCTGCCGGAGGTGCCCTGCACGCCCTTCGCGCCGGCCAATGTCGGCTTCGCGATCGGCTGGTCGCCGAAGATGGCCGCGCTGGCGGGATCGCCGCTGAAGCGCATCGCGCTGCGGTTCGGCGATGCCGCCGTTCGCGGCGAGGCGATGCTGACCCGCGCGGGGATCGAGGGCGGGGCGGTCTATGCGCTCTCCGCGCCGATCCGCGATGCCATCGCCCGCGACGGCGCCGCGACCTTCGCGCTCGACCTGCGGCCCGACCTGGACGCGGCCGAGGTGGCGCGCCGGCTGGCCGCCCGCAGCCGGGCCGAGACCGTCAGCGCGCGGCTGCGCAAGGGGATCGGCCTGGATGCCGCGGCGATCGCGCTGGTGCAGGAAGCGCTGCATGGCGCGGCCGGCACGGCCGACCCGGCGCGGCTGGTCAAGGCGCTGCCGCTGACCACCACGGCCGCGCAGGGGATGGACCGCGCCATCTCCTCGGCCGGCGGCATCGCATGGGACGCGCTGGATGCGCGCTTCATGCTGCGCGCGCATCCCGGCGTCTTCGCCTGCGGCGAGATGCTGGACTGGGAAGCCCCGACCGGCGGCTACCTGCTGCAGGGCTGCCTCGCGACCGGCGTCGCGGCGGCGCGCGGCGTGCTGGCGCGCGCCGCCGCCTGACCGCAGGTCGCGGGCGGCGGGTCAGCGCCGGGCGCGGGCCACGCCCAGCCCGGCCAGCCCGACGAGCAGCAGGCCGAGCGCGGCCGGCGCCGGCACCGGCACCGGCGGCAGCGCATCGCCCGGGCCGAACCAGCTCGCCGTGAAGGCGAAGCCGCCCGCCGAGACGGCGCCGAGCAGGCCGGCATTCACGTAGAACAGCTCGTCGGCCGCCAGGCTCGTGCCGGCGGGCGCGGTGAAGGTCACCGTGCGGCCCACCACGTCCGCGGTCCAGCTTTCGCCGTCATCCAGCGCCTCGAAGGCGCTGGCCAGGGCGTCGATGCCGTCGGCACCGCCGGCCAGGGTGAAGCGGAAGGCCGTTGCCTCGAAGCTGCCGGCGAAGGGGGCCGAGCCGAGGCCGGCGCCGGGCATGCCCCAGGCGGCGCCGCTGACGGAGAGCGTGTAGCCGTTGCCGAGCGGATCGCTGCCGGCCGCGCCGGTGCCGGCGAAGACGATCGGCGCGGCCTCCGCCTGCAGCGGCAGCGCGACCAGAGCGCCGAGGAGAAGGGTGCGGAAGCTCATCTGTTCTTTCCAGCTGCGGGTTGCGTGCGGCTTGCCTGTCGCGGACCGGTGCGCATCAGGCGAAGAGGAAGTCGGCGGCGATCAGCGCCGGCGCGTTCACCAGCTGCACGCTGGTCGCGCCGAAGGTGAACTGCGTCCCCGCGAAGCTCAGCTCGTCGGCCGAGCCGCCGGTCAGCACGATGCGGTCGCCCTGGCTGCGCAGGAAGTCGGCGATGCGGTCGGCACCGTCGTCCTGGTCGAAGACGAAGCGGTCGGCGCCGGCCGCGCCGAACAGCAGGTCGTTGCCGTCGCCGCCGGCGATCGTCTGCGCGCCCGCATCGCCGCGGATGCTGTCATTGCCGGCGCCGCCCTCCAGCAGGTCGGCGCCCGCCAGGCCGCGGATGCTGTCCGCCCCGTCGCCGCCCAGGATGGTGTTGCCGCCGGTGGTGCCGACCAGCGAGTCGTTGAAGGCGGAGCCGATCAGGTTCTCGATCTCCGCCAGCGTGTCCATGCCGGCGCCGAGGGTCTGCTGCGGCCCGGCCAGGTTCAGCTGGACGCGCACCGCGGCGGCCGCGCCGGCGTAGCTCGCCGTGTCGATGCCGGCATCGCCGTCGAGCAGGTCGTTGCCCTCGCCGCCGGTCAGCACGTCGTTGTCGCTGCCGCCGAACAGGCGGTCGTTGCCTGCGCCGCCCTCGATCTGGTCGTTGCCCTCGGCGCCATCGACCGTGTCGTCGCCGCCGCCGGCCGCGATCGCGTCGTTGCCGCCGAGGCCCTCGATGTCGTTGGCGCCGGCATTGCCCTGGATCAGGTCGCCGCCCGCGCTGCCATCCAGCGCGAAGCCGGCGCTGCCGAGGAAGCCGACGGAGGTCGCGCCCGCCGCGAGGCTCAGCGCGGCGCCGCCCACATCGCCGAGGTCGATGGTCAGGCCGCCCTTGGCGATCGTGCCCGCCGCCCAGTCGGCGACGCGGGGCTGGTCGCGCAGCACCACCGTGTCGCCCGCCAGCGCCGTCGCGGTGGCTTCGGCGAAGCTGTTGGAGACGAAGACGGTCGCGCCGGCGCGCATCACCAGCAGCCCGGGGTCCAGCAGCAGGTTCACCACCACCGGGTCGTGGTCCGAGTAGCGCCAGGGCGTGCTGCCGTCGTAGATCCCGGCGGGGCGGCCGAAATCGGTGTTGTAGTCGAAGGCGTCGAATTCCGGCGCGTTGACGTTCCACTCGTGCACGCCGCGCACCAGCGCCTCGATGCTGTCGGTGGCGAAGGCGTAGTCCAGATAGCCGCGGAAGCCGTCGAAGACGAAGGAGAAGGCATCCGCGCCGATGCGCTCGGCGATCAGGTTGTTCCAGCCGGCCGTGTCCGTCAGGAAGCGGATCGAGTTCTCCCGCGCATAGCTGTTGAAGTCGCCCATCAGCAGCACGTCGGGATCGGCGATGCCGGTCGGGTTGGTCCTCAGGAAGGCGTCCAGCGCCTGGTTGGCCAGCAGCCGCTGGTTGTTCCAGTTGCCCGCGCCGTCGCCGGCATCGGCATCCGCGCCGCTACCGGTGCCCGACTTCGACTTGTTGTGCACGCCCGCCAGCGTGAAGACCTCGCCCGAGCCGATCTCCTGGAAGCTGGTCACCAGGACGGCGCGGCTGGTGTCGGCGCCGTTGAAGACCGCGCCCTTGGTGCTCTGCGCCAGGAAGTCGGCGGGCAGCAGCCCGGCGGAGACGAGGCCGGCGATGTCGCTGTCGTCCAGCACCGCGGCGCTGCTGCCCTGGGCGAGCTGCACCTTGTCGGTGCGATAGATCATGCCCACCGAGATCGCATCGCCGCCCAGGAAGCCGTTCGCCGTGTTCGGGTTGACGAAGGCCCAGCGCCCCGGCGTGCCGAGCTCGGCGTTCAGCCCGTCCACCAGGTTGCGGATGGCGCTGCCCGTCCCGAAGCCGTTGTTCTCGATCTCGTTCAGCACGATGACGTCGGCATCGAGCTGCTCCAGCGCGGTGAACAGCTTCTCCTGCTGGCGGGCGAATTCCGCGCTGTTGGTCGCGCCGCGCGCCGATTGCTGCTGGCCGGGCGGGCCGGTCAGCGCGGTGCCGAGGGTGACGAAGTAGTTCAGCAGGTTGGCGCTGGCGACCTTGAGGTCCCCGCCGTCGCGGCCCGGCGCGGCGTCGCGCGTCTGGGTGTCGGTGATGGTCGGCGTGTTCTGCGGCAGGATCCGGTAGGTCTGGGTGGTGTTGGACGTGCCGTTGCTCAGGTTGTCGGCCTGCGTGCCGCTGGAGCCGTCGCCGAAGCGGACATTGCCGACCAGGCCGGAGAAGCTGTCGCCGATCTGCGGCGTGTTGCCGGTGGTCAGCGCCGTGCCGAACAGGGTGGGCGGCGCGTTCTGCACGCGCAGGCCGTCATCGATGGTGATGGTGCGGCTGGCCACCTCGGCGACGTAGGCCTGGTTGCCGGCGACGCTCGGGAGGTTGTCCTGGGTGTACTGGTAGGCCTGGGCGCCCTCGATCGCGCGGATCTCGTTGAAGCGGTCGAGGTTGAAGCCCTCGCTGATGGTGAAGGTGTTGGGGAAGCGGACCAGCATCCCCTCGTACTGTTCGAGATCGGCGATCACCAGGCCGCCGGCATTGGTCAGCGTCGCCACGCTCGGCAGGTCGATGTCCACCGCGAAGGTGCCGTTGACCTGCGCCTGGGTGTAGGCGCCGGCGGTGACGACCTGGATGCCGGTGGTGCTGTTGGAGACCTCGATCTGCGTCTCCGTCAGGTTCGCCGTGCGCTGGTTGGCGAAGCGGGCGAATTCCATGACCGCGCCGGTGACGCGGACGATGTCGCCCACCTGCACGTCGCGCAGCAGCGTCGCGTTGTCGTTCTGGAAGACGAAGATGCCGTCCGAGGTCAGCGGGTTGCCGTCGGCGGCCAGCGCCTGGACGAAGAAGCCGCCGAGGTTGCGGCCGGCATCGGCATCGGCGGTCTGGAAGTCGCCGGTGACCACGCCCTCGATGGTGACGGCCTGGCCGACGGAGGCGGAGGCCCGGCCGGAGCCCTGGATCGCGGAGATGGCGGTCAGCGCGACGTCGTCGTTCGCGACGGTGCCGGTCGCGCTGGCCTGCGCGCCGAGGTCGTAGGCGGTGCCGGGGTCGGTCAGCGTCAGCGTGAAGCTCTCATCTCCTTCCGCCGCCGAGTCGCCGACGATGTTGACGGTCACGGTCACGGCGGTGCTGGTGCCGGTCAGCGCGATGTCGAAGGGCGTGCCGATCGCCGCGCCGGCGACCGTGTTGCCGTCCACGGTGATGGAGGCGAAGTCGGCCGCGGTGAAGCCCGTGCCGCCGGTCAGCGTCACCGGCACCACCACGTCGCCGCCCGAGGTGCTGCTGCGGCTGACGGTGAAGGAGAAGGCGGTGGTGCCGCTGTTGCCCTCGGCCAGCGACAGCGTCGCCGGGCTGATCGAGACGGTGGGCGTGACGTCGTCGTTGACCACCGTGGCGGTGGCGCTGCCCGGCGTGCCGACATCGTAGGCGGCGCCAGGGTCGGCGAGCGCCAGGGTGAAGGTTTCATCCGCCTCCGTCGCGGTGTCGCCGGCGATGTTGACGATGACGGTCACGGAAGTGGTGGAGCCGGACAGCGCGACGTCGAAGGGCGTGCCGATCGCCGCGCCGGCGACCGTGCTTCCGCCCACGGTGATGGAGGCGAAGTCGGCCGCGGTGAAGCCCGTGCCGCCGGCCAGCGTCACCGGCACCACCACGTCGCCACCCGAGGTGCTGCTGCGGGTGACGGTGAAGGAGAAGGCGGTGGTGCCGCCGTTGCCTTCGGCCAGCGACAGCGTCGCCGGGCTGATCGAGACGGTCGGCACCTGCGCGGCCGGCGTGCCGGTGACGAGGATGTTGTCGAAGCCGACCTCGTCGCGGCTGCCGCTGCCGCCATTTTCCGTGAAGCTCCAGCGCAGGAAGATGTAGCTGTTGGCCGCGACGCTGGCGGAGACCGTCTGCGCCGGCAGGTCGATGGTCTGGAAGCCCAGCGCGTCCGCCGCGACACCCGTCGCGTAGTTGAGCGGCGCCAGGGTGGTGAAGCCGCTATCGGCCGGCTGCGTCGCGGCGGCCTGCACCGCGTAGCTGAAGCTCACGGCCGTGCTGCGCGCCTCGTTGTTCCGGAACAGCGCGTCGTAGTCGAAGGTCAGCGAGTTCAGCGCCTGCGGGCCGGTGTACTGCACGCGGAAGGTCACGGTGCCGGGCGGCGAGGTGAAGTCGGCCGCGCTGGGCTGGATGACGAAGCCGGTGTTGGTCGGGCTGCCATAGCTCGCCGCATAGACGCCGCCCGCGGTCGGGTTCGAGGCGTTGCTGACGCCGCCGCGCGCGAAATCGCCGCCGGTCTGCGTCCCGCCATAGTCCAGCGTGCCGTCGCTCGCCCCGACCACGCGCCAGAAATCCGAATCGAGCTGCCCGGTGCCCGGCGTCGGCGCGAAGCCCGCCCCGGTGAACCCGGTGAAGGTGACATTGGCGATCGAGACGGACATGCGGCGCGCTTCTCCCGGCAGGCCGGTCGCCATTAGTCGCCGGACGGCGAAACGCGGATGAACCACCCGTTAACCGACCGTGAAATGCTCGCGACAGTCTTCAACCAGGCCGGGAGTGGGCATGTGTATACCGTCGGGATCGCGCGCCCGCGCCCCGGCGGGTCACACCGGCACCGCGCCGGGCGGCTTGACGGCGGTCAGCACGAAGGCGCTGCGGGTTTCCTTCACGCCGGGCATGCGCAGCAGCGCCTTCAGCGCGAACTCCGCATAGGCGTCGAAATCGGCGGCGACGACGTGCAGCATGTAGTCCATGTCGCCGCTCATCGCCCAGGCGGCCAGCACTTCCTCCCGCGACGCCAGCGCCTTGTGGAAGGCGGCCGCCACCTCCTCGGCATGGCTGGACAGCGCCACCATCACGAAGGCCTGGATCGGCAGGCCGATGCGGGCGGGGTCCACCAGCGCGGCGTAGCGGGCGATGACGCCCGCCTCCTCCATCCGGCGGATGCGCCGCAGGCAGGGGGTGGCCGAGAGGCCGACCTCCTCGGCGAGTTGCGTCACCGCGATGCGGCCGTCGCGCTGCAGGGCGCGCAGGATGCGGCGGTCGGCGGCATCGAGGGGAATGGTGGATTTCGGCAATCTGGGTGCCTTTCGTGGCGGATTCCGCCCAGATCGGCGTGAACCAGCGTGAAGATAACCGGAAACCTCCCGCCGGGCTGCGCTAATCCTCTGCGCCAGGAACGTCAACAGGAAGGCCACCGCCATGGACATCCCGCCCGACCGCACCGCCATCGCCGGCCAGGTCACCGAGGCCAACCCGATGGGCACGGACGGCTTCGAATTCGTCGAGTTCACCGGCCCCGACACGGCCGCGCTGGAAGCCACCTTCGCCAGCCTCGGCTTCGCGGCCGTCGCGCGCCACCGCAGCAAGAAGGTGACGCTCTGGCGCCAGGGCGACATCAACTTCCTGGTCAACGCCGAGCCCGACAGCTTCGCGCAGGCCTTTTCCCGCGTGCACGGGCCGTCGGCCTGCGCCATGGCGTTCCGCGTGGCCGACGCCGCGGTGGCCTATGACCGCGCCATCGCGCTGGGCGCGAAGCCGGTCACCGGCAAGGTCGGGCCGATGGAGCTGAACATCCCGGCCATCGAGGGCATCGGCGGATCGCTGCTCTACTTCGTCGACCGCTACGGATCGAACGGCAGCATCTACGACGTCGATTTCCGCTGGACCGGGGAGCGCGACCCGAAGCCCGCCGGCAGCGGCCTGACGGTGATCGACCACCTGACGCACAACGTGCATCGCGGGCGGATGGATGTGTGGTGGCAGTTCTACGCAAAACTCTTCAACTTCCGCGAGATCCGCTACTTCGACATCGAGGGCAAGCTCACGGGCCTCAAGTCCCGCGCGCTGACCAGCCCCTGCGGCCAGATCCGCATCCCGATCAACGAGAGCGCCGACGACAAGAGCCAGATCGAGGAATACCTGCGCGCCTACAACGGCGAGGGCATCCAGCACGTGGCGCTCGGCACCACCGACATCTTCGCGAGCGTCGAGGCGATGCGCGCGCAGGGCGTGGCCTTCATGGACACGCCCGACACCTATTACGAGCTGCTGCCGAAGCGGATGCCGGACCTGACCGCGGAGCGCGTGGCACGGCTGGCGCGGAACCGCATCCTGACCGATGGCGCGCCGACGCCGGAAGGCGGGCGGCTGCTGCAGATCTTCACCGGCACGGTGATCGGCCCGATCTTCTTCGAGCTGATCCAGCGCGAGGGCGACCAGGGCTTCGGCGAGGGCAATTTCCGCGCGCTGTTCGAGAGCATCGAGCTCGACCAGATCCGCCGCGGCGTGCTGGACCCGGCGGCGGAATAGCGCGCCCATCCGGGCACCGGCCGCCCGCCGCGCGGGCGGCCGCTCAGCCCTGCGGCCGCGTGAGCGGCGCGGTGATGCGCTGCAGGAAGCCGACGAAGGCCCGCACCTTCGGGCTTGTCGCCGCCTGCGCGGTGTAGAGCGCGTGCAGCGGGATCGGGCCCACCGGCGCGCCGGGGGTCAGATCCAGCAGCCGCCCCGACGCGGCATCGCCCCGGGCCAGGAAGGCCGGCAGCCAGGCCGCGCCCGCGCCCGCCAGCACCATGGCGTGCCGCGCCAGCGGCTCCTGCACCTGCGCGCGGCGCATCGCGCGGCCCTCCTCCAGCGCGACGATCTCGCGGTACTGGCCGATCGGCGCGACCCCCGCGACATCCGCCTCCGCGAGCCGCGCGGTGGCCGCGCCGGGCGACAGGCCACCAAGTGCCGACGGCGCGGCGTAGAGGCGCAATTCGCTAGTCCCGAGGCGGCGCGCGACCAGCGCGCTGTCCTCCAGCGGCCCGACGCGCACCGTCACATCCGTCTCGCGCGCCGCCGCGCCGGCCGCGGCGCCCGAGACCTCGACCAGCAGCTCCACCTCGGGATGCGCGCGCAGGAATTCCGGCAGCCGCGGGGCGAGCAGGCCGACGGCGAACAGGTGCGGCACGTTCGCCCGCAGCATGCCGCGCGGCCTGGCGATCGCGGCCTGCACCGCGGCGGCGGCACCGTCCAACAGCGCCACGACCTCCGCCGCATGCTCCATCAGGACATGCCCGGCATCGGTCAGCCGCACGCCACCGGGAAGCCGTTCCAGCAGGGCCGCGCCCACTTCCTCCTCCAGCCGCGCGATCTGGCGGCTGACGGTGGATTTCGGCAGGCCGAGCAGCGCCGCCGCGCGGGAGAGGCTTCGCGCCTCCGCCACGCGCAGGAAGCTGCGCAGCGCATCGGCGTTCAAGGGGCGCACCCGTCGCAGGGCGGGAACGCGCCGTTGCGCCGATGCGCCTCCCGCCGCGGCGGCGGCCCTGGCAAGCGGGCGGGGACGCCGGCGGCGCGCGGCGCGGCGGCCGGCCAGACAACAGGAAAGGACATCGTACCCCCATGACCAACCCTGCCCTCCGGCGCATGACGCCGGACAGCGCGGTGATCGCCTATGTCGACTACGTGACGGGCCTCGACAACCTGATCACCACGATCCCCGGCAAGGCGTTCCGCAACAACATCCAGGCCTTCGCGAAATTCTCCGCGCTGTTCGGCCTGCCCACCGCCGTCTTCGGCGAGGAGAACGCCTATTACGGCACCTTCCTGCCCGAGATCGGCGCGCTGATCGCGGCCGGCGCGCGCACCTTCCCGCGCACCACGCCGTCCGGCTGCACGCCGGACTTCATGGCATGGCTCGCCGCCACCGGGCGGCGCGACGTGGTCATCGGCGGCATCTCGATCGACAACTGCACGCTGCACACCGCGCTCGACCTGCTGCGCGCCGGCTACAACGTGCAGGTCGTGGTGGACGTCTCCGGCAGCAACAGCAAGCTGGCCGAGGACATGGCGATCCAGCGGCTGCAGGCCGCGGGGGCGGTCAATGCCGGTTGGCTGAACACGCTGACCGAGCTCGGCGCCGACTTCGCCGGGCCGCACGGCGCCGGGATGATGGGCATCATCCAGGCGCACTGGCCGGCCTCCACCATCGGCACCCCGCTGGACACGACGCCCGACGGGCACGGGATGCAGCTGCCCGCCTGAGGCTCGCGCGGCGCCGCGGCTCACTCCGGGTGCGCGGCGTCGTCGAGCGCCGCCTGCTCGCGGCGCAGGCGCTCGCGCCGCGCCTCGGCGCGGCGCTGCTCCAGCAGCGCCGCCGCCGCCCGCTCCGCCGCCCGGCAGGCGGCGAGCGCCGCGCGCGCCGCCTCGCGCTC
>JAIYDD010000040.1 GCA_027487675.1 Acetobacteraceae bacterium
GAAGCCCGCGGTGCCGGCCGCCAGCGCCCCGCAGGCGACCCAGACCTGTTCGCGCGTGACGATGGCATCGCCCAGGAAGAAGGGCGGGCCGGAGACCGCGCCGGGGACGGCCAGGATCTCCGTGTTGTAGGCGAGGCGATAGGATTCCGAGAGCAGCGTGCCGAGGAAGATCGTGCCGACGACGACGGCGAACAGGTCCGCGCGGCGCAGCCTCTCCAGCACGGTGGCTTCGAGGGCCATCGCCAGCAGGCCGACCGCGACGGGCACCAGCAGGTAGGCCGACCAGTAGGGCCAGCCGAGATCGACGACGACGACATAGGTGCCGAAGGCGCCGAGCAGCACCAGCCCGCCATGCGCGAAGTTCACCACGCGCGTCGCCTTGTGGATGGCGACCAGCCCGATCGCGGCCAGCGCGTAGATCGCGCCGAACTTCAGTCCCCCGGCCAGGACCATCAGCAGGTCGCCCATCGCGCGGCTAGCCCACCACCTGCCAGATGCCGTCGCGGATCACCGCGACGCCGAGCCGCTTGTTGCCCTGGTGGTCGCCGGGCGAGAAGCTCTCGGGGAAGATCACGTCGAGGCCGCCGAGGCGGGACGGCCGCGCATCCTGCAGGCGGCTCCACGCGGCGCAGAGCCCGTCCCAGGTCAGGTTCGTGCCGGCAGCCTGGATCGCCAGCGCCAGCACATAGGCGCTGCCATAGCCGACGATGTCGTAGAGGTTCGGCCGCCCCTGCGGCGGCTGGCCGTGCCGCGCGATCCAGAGCTGGCGGAAGCGCTGCGGCGTGGGGTCCGGCTGGCCGGCGAAGAAGGGGACGTTGGCGTAGCCCTGGATGGTGCGGATGTCGGCGTTGCCGAGCAGCGGGACGATGCCGTCATTGGTCGCCGATCCGTCCAGCACCCAGCGCGCATTGGTAAGGCCCTTCTCCGGCGCCTGGCGGATGGCGAAGCCGGCTTCGGTGAAGGAGCCGAGCACGAGGATGAGCTGCACGCGGGCGCGGGCGAAGGCGATGAGCTGGCCGGTGAAGTCGCGCGCATTCTGCTCGAACTGCTGGACCATCGGCTCGATGCCCTGCTCGCGCAGGCGGGGTTCGATGGCGCGGAGGTTCGCCTGCGGGAAGGCGTAGCTGCCCGCCAGGATGCCGATGCGCGCCTGGTTCGGCAGGAAGGTGCGCGCCTGGCGGATCATCGCCTGGCCGGAGGTGTCGGCATCCGGGATCGCGCTGTGGAAGACGTTGCGCGCGAAGGGCTCCCGGATCACCGTGGTGGCGCCGAAGATGTTGTAGGTGGGCACCCCCGTCTCCCGCACGTAGTCGGCGGCGGCGGCGGCGCCGGTGCTGCCGGAGGCGAGGATGAGGGCGAAGACGCGGTCCTGCTCGACCAGCTTCTTCGCGGCCGCGACGCTCTCGGCCGGGGTGAAGGCGTGTTCGTAGGTCATGCGCAGCATGCGGCCGCCGACGCCGCCGGCGGCGTTGATCTGCTCGATCGCCACCGTCAGCCCGTCGCGGCCCGGGCCGCCGATGAAGGCGGTGGCGCCGGTCAGCGGGCCGAGCGCGCCGATGTGGATCTCGTTCGCCGCGACGCCCTGGCTGTTGGCGTGCGCCGTGGCGGGCCGCAGCCCGGCGCCGAGCAGCGCGGCGGCGGGCAGGTGCCGGAACAGGGAGCGGCGGTTCATCTCGATGTCTCCTGGCCTGGACGAAGCGTGTCGGGACCGAGCGTTGCAGGAAGGATGCCACGCTCGCCGCTGGCCTGCCCGTGTCCGCGCCGCGCGCCATTGCCGTTCCGCTGCGCAAAGACTGCACCGGGGGTCGCCGTGGCGCCCATCGCGTGCGCAGAAGGCCACGCATGCGCATACGCCGTCAATGTTCTTGTATGCAGAACCTCTCGCGCCGCGCGCCGCTTGCTGCTGAAATGCGTGGGTTGGGGAACGGGGGGCATCACGGTGGGCCAGGTTGGCAGGCGCGTGCGGCGGCTCGAGGATGCGCGGTTCCTGACGGGCGGCGCCCGCTTCGTGGATGACATCGCGCCCCCTGGCCTGCTGCATGCCGCCGTGCTGCGCGCGCCGATGGCGCATGCGCGGCTGCGCGGCCTCGACGTCGCCGCAGCGCGGGCGCTGCCCCTGGTGCGGCTGGTGCTGACCGCGGCGGAGCTCGGCGAGAGCGGCATCGGCGACATGCCGCTCGACATGCCGATCCCGGGCGGGCCCGCGCCGGGTGCGCATGCAGCGCGCCAGCCCGTTCTGGTCGGCGCGGAGGCGCGCTTCCTGGGCGAGGCGGTGGCCTTCGTGGTGGCGGAGACGCGGGACGCGGCGCTCGACGGGGTGGAGGCGCTGGCAGCTTGTTGGGAGGCACTGCCAGCCTGCGTGACGCTCGCGCGATCCGCCTCCGATGCCGTGCCGGCCTGGATCGGCACGGCGACGAACCTGGCGCTGCGGCACGAGGAGGGCGATGCCGAAGCCGTCGCCGCGGCCTTCGCCGTCGCGCGCCACCGCGTGGCCATGGACCTGCACTGCCATCGCGTGGAGGCCGCAGCGATGGAGACGCGCGGCTGCATCGGTGGCTTCGAAGCCGCGGCGGGCTTCACGCTGCATGTCAGCACGCAGCGCACGCACGTCATCCAGCGGGCGCTGGCGGACCATGTCTTCCGCGTGCCGCGCACCCGCATGCGCGTGGTCGCGCCGGACACGGGTGGCGGCTTCGGGCCGAAGAACGGGCTCTATCCCGAATACGTGCTGTGCCTGGAAGCCGCGCGGCGGCTCGGCCGGCCGGTGAAGTGGATCGCCGACCGCACCGAGCACATCGCCGCCAGCAACCACGGCCGCGACAATGATTTCCGCGTCGACGCGGCGCTGGACGAGGCCGGCCGGATCCTGGCGGTGCGCGCGGTGCGGCGGATGAACCTCGGGGGCTACACCTCGCCGCGCAGCATGATCCCCGTGCGCAACGGGCTGACGCATCTGACGGGCGCCTATGCCGTGCCGGCGGCGCATGCGGTGGTGGAAGGCTGGCTGACCAACACCGGCTGCACCAGCCCCTATCGCGGCGCGGGCCGGCCGGAGAACGTGTTCTGCTGCGAGCGCCTGATGGATGTCGCGGCGCGGCGCATCGGCATGGATCCGATCGAGCTGCGCCGCCGCAACCTGGTCCGTGCGCAGGCGATGCCCTGGACATCGCCGCTCGGCACGCGCTTCGCCGGCATCGATCCGGCCGCGATGCTGGACCGTGCGCTCGCGGCCGCCGACCATGCGGGCTTCGCGGCGCGCCGCGCGCAATCGCAGGCGGCGGGGCGGCTCAGGGGCTTTGGCGTCTCGGTCTTCGTGGAGGACCTGCACGGCTCGCCGGAAGCGCTGCCGGCGCGGCTGCGCGCGGAACACGGGCAGCTGGTGCTGCTGGTCGGCTCCGGTGCGGCCGGCCACGGGCATGAGACGGCGTTCCGCCAGATACTCGCCGACCGGCTTGGTCTGCCCATGGAGAGCATCGGCTTCGTGCAGTCCGACACGGCGCGGATCCCGAACGGCATCGGCACGGCGGCGTCGTGGTCGATGACGCTCGGCGGATCCTCGGTGCACCTCGTCGCGCTGCGCGCGGTGGCGGCCGCGCGTTCCGTCGCGGCGCGGCTGCTCGGCGCGGATGAGACGGCGGTTGACTTCGCGGATGGCCTGTTCCGCAGCGCGGGCAGCAACCTCGCGCTCGGCTGGGACGACATCCTGGCCGCCGAGACCGGCTTCGATGTCGCCGCCGCCTTCGACGGCCATGGCGAGAACACGCCCTTCGCCTGCCACGCCTGCGAGGTCGAGGTGGATGCGGAGAGCGGCGCCGTGGCCCTTGCCGGCTTTGCCGTCGCGCAGGATTCCGGCGTGCTGGTGAACCCGATGCTGGTGGAAGGCCAGCTGCATGGCGGCGTGGCGCAGGGCGTCGGCCAGGGCTGGATGGAGGCCATCCGCTACGACGCCGATGGCCAGCTGCTGTCGGGCAGCCTGATGGATTATGCGCTGCCGCGCGCCGCTGACCTGCCGCCGATCGCGACCGCGCTGGCGGAAACGCGGGCCGACGACAATCCGCTCGGCGTGAAGGGGGTGGGCGAGGCGGCGGCGACGGGCAGCACGGCGGCCTTCGTGAACGCCGTGCTGGACGCGCTGGCACCGCTCGGCGTCCACGAGATCGCGACGCCGGTGACCGCCGAGCGTGTGTGGCGCGCGATCGCGGAGGCGCGCTTCAGCGGACGCGCAGGCGGGTGAGGTCGTAGCTTGGCAGGATGGTGGTGGGGCGCAGCGCCATCGTCATCCAGCGCAGCCCGTCGCGGATCGCCGGCTTGAGGTCCGCCATGCGGTTGACGACGCGGTGGTTGGCGCGCATCGCGTGAAGCATGGCCTCGGTCATGTCGCCGCTGTCGCCGAAGAATTCCTGCTCGCCCCAGTCGCCGCGCCACTCCGCGACGATCAGCGTCGGGATGCCGAAGGTCCAGTGGCCGCGCAGCAGGTGGTAGGCGCCGGCGAAGACGCCGAGATTCTCCATCAGCGCCGCCGGCTTCATGCCCCCGAGCCAGGCGCCCGCGCAGATGCCGAGTCCCGTGCCTTCATGCGCCACCGGCACGTAGCGCATCGCGTTGTCGGTCATGCAGATGGCCTGCGCCGCGGCCATGCCGCTGCAGGGAAGGCCGATGACGAAGTCGACGCCGTTCTCGCGCAGGCCCTCCGCCAGGGTGCGGCCGAATTCGGCGTCCTCCGGCACGGGTGCGAAGACGGGGTCGGGCTTAGGCGGCTCGCCATGTTCCTTGGCGGAGGGGCGCAGCAGGGTGCGCTTCTCCGTCGCCTCGATGTGCCGCGCGAAGCGGTACTTGTTCTCCCGCCCGTCGATCAGCGAGGTGCCGACGAAGGCCTGGTCGGGCCCGATCCGCGCGACGACCAGCGTGGGCCCGGCGCCGTCCCGCAGGCCGGACCGCACGGCCGCGTCGAAGGCCTCGACGCTGTCCACCGCGTGCACGCGGGCGAGGCCGGAGGCGCGCGCCACCGCGGCGATGTCGAAGCCGTTGCCGGACAGCGAACGGCTCGCCAGCGAGCGGCCGGTGGAGACATAGCCGCCATTGTCGAAGACGACGACGCACAGGTTGCGCGGCGCCGTCTGCGCGAGAGTGCCCAGCACCGACAGGTCGAACAGGATGCCGCCATCGCCATCCAGGGCCAGCACCGGGCGGTGCGGCAGCGCCAGCGCGAGGCCCAGCGCATAGGGCGTCACCATCCCCATGCCGACGAAGTAGAGATTGCCCTCATGCGGCCGCAGCTGGCGCCATTCCGTCGAGGTGTTGGCAAGGTTCGCCACCACCAGCTCGTCCTGCATCCAGCCGGCGATGGCGGCCAGGGCGTCGTAGCGTCGCATGGGGCGGCGGTCCTTCAGCCGGCGGTTCGGATGCGGTCGGCGACGCGGGCGACGGCCGCCTGTTCCTCGGCGAGCAGGCGCATCGCCGCCGGGCCGTCGCGATGGTCCGGCACCAGCAGCGCACGACGCAGCGCCGTGTCCATCGCCGGGTCGCGCATAGCGGTGGCGAGCGCGTCGGACATGCGCGCGACGAGATCGGGCGGCGTGGCGGCGGGCAGGAAGAGGCCCATCCAGATGTTGAGGTCGCTGCCGCGGAAGCCGAGCTCGCTGAGCGTCGGCACGCTTGACAGGTCCGGGATGCGTTGCGCGGAGGTGGTGGCGAGCGCCCGCAGCTCGCCCGAGGCGAACAGCGAGCCGAAGGCCGAATAGGCGCCTGAGACAAGGGGCGTGTCGCCGGCCAGGATCGCCGTGCGCGCCGGGCCGGAGCCGGCATAGGGCACGTGCAGGATGTCGACGCCGGCCGAGAGCTTGAACAGCTCCATCGACAGGTTGGACACCGAACCCGGCCCCGCCGAGGCGTAGCTGAGCCGGCCCGGCTCGCGCCGCGCCACGGCGACCAGCTCCTCGATCGTGCGGATCGGGCTGTCGCGGCGCACGCCGATCACGCCGACATCCGCGGCGATGGAGCCGGCGGAGACGAAGTCGTCCAGACGGTAGGGGCTGGTCGGCTCCATCGCGGTGCGGACGGACAGTGTGGCGTTGCTGGTGGCGAAGACCGTCAGCCCGTCCGGGCGGCTGCGCGCGACGTATTCCGCGGCGACCGCGCCGCCGGCGCCGGGGCGGTTCAGCGCGACGATCGGCGTGGCGAGCAGGGGCGAGAGGAACTCCATCGCGATGCGCGGGGCGCGATCCGTGGGCCCGCCCGGCGGCAGCGGAATGACGAAGGAAACGGGCCGCGTGGCGTAGGGCGCCTGCGCGAGCGCGGGCGCCGCGAGCCCGGTCGCGGCGAGGCAGAGGAGCAGTTGGCGACGCGTCATCGGCAATCTCCTGTCACGCACGGGGAGTGTGCGGGGCGGGCTGTGCAAGCCTCATGCCGCGACGAGCTGCGCAAGCGTGGCGGCGAGCACCTGCGCGCCCGCGGTCGCATGCGCGGGCTCGATGCTTTCCGCCGGGTGATGCGTGATGCCGCCGCGGCAGGGGATGAACAGCATCGCGGTGGGGCAGATCGGTTCCAGGAAGCGAGCATCATGCCCGGCGGCTGACGCGACCGGCATGCTGGCGATGCCGAGGGACGTCGCGGCCTGCGCCAGCGCGGAGCGCAACCCGGCGTGGAAGCGCTGCGGCATGGCCGCGGACAGCTCCGCGACGGCGATCTCGCAGGGCCCCGCGACCTCTGCGCAGGTCGCGGCGACGGCATCGCCGAGGCGCGTGAGCATCGCGGCCTCCGGGTGGCGCAGATCGATCGAGAACGCCACGCGGTCCGGCACCACGGAGGGCGCGTTGGGCGCGACGTCGAAGCGGCCGATGGTGAATCGCACCAGGTCCTCGGCATCGGTTGTCAGCGCCTCCAGCGCCAGCGCCATGCGCGCGGCGGCGAGCAGCGCGTCGCGGCGGCCGGCGCGCGGCGCGGTGCCGGCATGTGCGGCCTCGCCGGTCACCTCCACGCGGAAGGTGCGCTTGCCCTGCATGCCGGTGACGATGCCGAGGGGGATGCCGTGCGTCTCAAGCACCGTCGCCTGCTCGATATGCGCTTCGAGGAACAGCGTGGCGGGGCGGCGCAGCGGACGTTCGGGGATGTCGGGCAGCAGGGCGCGTTGCGCGGCAAGGGCGTCAGCCACGGCGATGCCGGCGGCGTCGCGGCGCGCCAGGATCTCCGCGGTGTCGCGGGCGCCGGCAAAGCCCGCGGAGCCCATCATGCCGGGCGCGAAGCGCGAGCCCTCCTCGTTCGTCCAGGCCACGACCTCGACGGGGATGCGCGGGCGCATGCCGGCGGCCTGCAACGCCTGCACCGCTTCCAGCGCGGCGAGCACGCCATAGGCGCCGTCATACTTCCCGCCCGTCGGCTGGCTGTCGATGTGCGAGCCGACCAGCGCCGCGGGTGCCGCGATGTCACCCGCGTCCCAGCGCAGGAACAGGTTGCCGAGCGCGTCGGTGAAGGGCAGCAGGCCAGCTTCCGCGCCCCAGCCGATCAGCGTGCGCTTGGCGTCCGCCTCCTCGGCCGAGAGTGCGGGGCGATCCACGCCGCCATCCTCGCGTGCGCCGTGGCGGGCCAGCGCGTGCAGCCGCTGCCACAGGCGATCGGCATCCACGGCGGCGGCGGGCGCGGCATGCATCGGCGTCAATCGGCCTTCATCACCTCGGCGGGGTTGGCACGCGGGTCGCGGCGGTCCCAGCGCCCGGCCTCCACGGTGCCGATGAACTCGGCCAGGAAGCGGTTGAACAGCTCCGGCTCCTCGAGGTTCAGCGTGTGCCCGGCCTTGGGGAAGACGGCCAGGCCGCAGCGCGGGATGACGCGCTTGAGGAACAGCGCCGGCTGCAGGCAATGGTCGTCCTCGTCGCCGGTCATCACCAGAACCGGCACCTCGCAGGCGCGGAACTCCGCTTCAAGGTCGTAAAGCGAGGGGCGGCGCATCTGCACGCCGCGCATCGTGCGCGCCGCCCCTTCGGCGGAGTGTTCGCGCAGCTGAACCTCGAATTCCTTCCAGCCGCGCGGGTCCTTGTTCTGGAACTGCACGCGCGATGCGCCTAGCGCGTAGCTCGCGCCGAAGGCGTCCGACCCCTGCGTCTCGAAGCCCTGCGCGACGCGGGCGGAGACGCCGCGGAAATACGCCTCGTGCTGTTTTTCCGCGCCATAGCCGGCGCCGGCGGCAAGCACCGATAGAGCTCGGTCGGGGTGGCGCAGCGCGAAATGCAGCGCGGCGAAGCCACCCATCGAGAGGCCGACCACATGCGCCTTGGCGATGCCGAGGCCGTCCAGAACCGCGATGGCGTCTGAGACGGCAATCGATTGGCTGTAGCTCTCCACGCCATCCGGCACGTCGGAAGGCGGGTAGCCGCGCGCGGCATAGGTGATGCAGCGATGCCGGCGAGCGAAGGCGCGCAGCTGCGGTTCCCAGCTGCGATGGTCGCCGCCGAATTCATGGATGAACAGGATCGGCGTGCCGCTGCCGGCCTCCTCGACCCAGAGGCGCACGCCGTCCTGCGCGGTGACGTGGGGCATCGGCGGGGCTCCTCAGAACAGCGGCGGGATCTCGTTCATGCCGCGCGCGTCTTCCACCATCGCGGGCAGCAACTCGCAGAAGCGCGCGATCCAGGGTGCGGGCACCGTCGTGCTGACCTTGACGAAGCGGTCGGCGAAATGCGCGGTGTGGTAGCTGCCCTGGCGGATCATCACGCCCTTCGCGCGATACGCGGCGACCAGCGCTTCCGGCCGGATGCCGGCGCCGGCGACGTCGAGCGCGACGAAGTTGCCATGGCTCGGCGAGACCGGCAGCGCGAGGCCGGGCACGGATGCGACGGCGTCCGCGATGGCGCGCTTCGCGGCGCGATCCGCGGCGATCACCAGCGGCAGCCATTCCGCCTTGTGCTCCAGCCCCGCGATCGCCGCGTGCTGCGCGATGACGGAAGAGCCGAGTGCATTCGGCGCCGCGGCGGCGAGCCGGCCGATCAGCTCGTGGCAGGCGACGATGGCGCCGACGCGCAGGCCCGCCAGGCCGAGCCACTTGGAGAAGGAATAGGTGGTGACGGTGTGCCGCGGCAGCAGCGGCGCGAGCAGCGTATGGCCTTCGGCAAAGTGGCGATAGGTGCAGTCATGGATCGCGTAGGCGCCGGCCTGGTGCACGATCGCCGCGAACTCGACGATCTCCCGCGGCGTGAAGATGGTGCCCATCGGGTTGTTGGGATCCACCAGGTAGACCAGCCGCGTGGCCGGCGTGACGGCCGCGCGCAGCTGCGCGGGGGACAGGCGATAGCCTTGGGCGGGGTCGTAGACCGGAAGCTCGGTGGCCGTCGCGCCGATCTCCCGCGCATAGACCAGCGGCCACTTCCAGCCGGGCTCCGCCGCGATCAGCTGGTCGCCGGCCCGCAGCAGGGACCGCACGGCATGCGACAGGCCGGCCACCGCGCCATCCGTCACGATCACGCCGAACACCGACGGGTCCAGGCCGAGGTCCTGCAGGATCAGCTCCCGCAGGCGCTCGATGCCGAGCGGCGGCGCATAGGCGTTGAACAGCGCCCGGTCCACGGCCTCGTGCAGCGCGGCCACGACGGCCGGATGCGGCGGCAGGTGGTTGGTGTTCTGGCCGAGCCACAGCAGCCCGTCGTCGCGGCTGAGCGCGTCGAAATGGCGGTTGCGGATCTCGTGCAGCGGCAGCCCGTCCATCAGATGATGCTGCCGCGGGAGGCGATGCCGCCATCGATCGTCACGACCGTGCCGGTGATGTAGCCGGCCCGGGCCGAGGCGAGGAACAGGATTAGGTCCGCCACTTCCTCCGGCGTCGCCGGGCGCTTGCCGGGATATTTGTCGAACAGCTCGCCCCAGCGGCCTTCGTCGCCATACCAGTCCTGCGCGCGGCGCTTCATCAGCTTCACCATGCGGTCGGTGGCGACGGGGCCCGGGTTCACGCCGACGACGCGCACGCCGTGGTCGAGCGACACCGCGCCGAGCGCCTTGGTGAAGGCCATCAGGCTGGCATTGCCCGAGGAGCCGGCGATGTAGCGCGCATCCCAGTTCTCCCCGCTGTTGCCGATGTCGTTGACGATGACGCCGCGGCCCAGCGCCTTCATGCGGATCCAGTACGCACGCGTCAGGCTGATATAGCCGAAGACCTTCAGGTCCCAGCCGCGGCGCCATGCGGCGTCGTCCACCGCCTCGATGTCGCCGGCGGGGATGTCGCCGGCGTTGTTGACCAGCACGTCCACGTCGCCGACGCGCGCGGCCAGCGCCTGCATCGCGGCATCGTCGGAGAGATCGGCGGCATGGACCGCGACCCGCACGCCGAATTCGGCTTCGAGGATCGCCTTGGCCTCCTCCATCGGTGGGGCGGAGCGGGCGGCAAGGTGCAGGTGGCAGCCTTCGGCGGCGAAGGCGCGGGCGCAGGACAGGCCGATTCCTTTGGAGGCGCCGGTGATCAGCACCGTCTGGCCGCGGATCCCGAGATCCATGCTATGCTGTCTCCGCCGTCGGATTCCGCCACGGCCCCGGCTCTGCGGGGCCAGTGTCCTGCATACACGGCATTCGTCCTCGCATACAAGACGGCCCATGCCATCCACCATCCTCGCGCGGCGCGCAACCACCTCCGTCGACCGCGTCCTCGGCACCCTCGAGCGGGACCTGATATCCGGCCGGCTGAAGCCCGCCCAGCGACTCGATGAAACCGACCTGGCGCAGCGCTTCAAGGTCTCCCGCACCCCGGTGCGGGAGGCGCTGAAGGTCCTCGCCGCGCAGGGCCTGGTGGAACTGCGCCCGCGCTCCGGCGCCTTCGTGGCGCAGCCCACGGACCGCGAGCTGATCGAAATGTTCGAGACGATGGCGGAGATGGAAGCCGCCTGCGCCGGCTTCGCCGCGCGCCGCGCCACCGCCGACGATCGTGCGCGCCTGGAAGCCGCGAACGCGGCCTGCGAGAAGGCGCGCGTCGCCGCCGACGCGCCCGGCTTCTACAAGGCCAACACCGCCTTCCACGACGCCATCTGCCGGGCCGCCGGCAACCGCTTCCTCGCCGAGCAGACGCTCGCGCTGCGCCGGCGGCTGGAACCGTGGCGCCGCGGCGTCACCTGGAACCCCGGCATGATGCAGGCTTCCGTGCCCGAGCACGCCGCCATCCTCGCGGCGATCGCCGCGGGGGACGCGGCGGCGGCGGCGGAACGGGCGCGCGCGCATCTCGACACGCTGCGGCGCGACGCGCTGGTGCTGCTGCGCGGCCTGGGCGGCTGAGGGCGCGGCTACGGCACGATCTCGAAGGGCGTGTCGAAGCGCACGGTGTGGTGGTCCGTCTCGTTGGTGTCGGATAGCTCGAGGTTCAGGAAATCCTGTTCCTCCGCGACGAAGAACGGCCCCGCATGCCAGGCGCCGCGCTTCAGCGCGAGGGCGACGTCGCCGCCGATGCGGAAGCAGGCGATGTCCTTCGGATCCGGCGCCGCATCGGGCGCATCCGGGTCGCCGGGCGGGGCGAGGCAGACGAACCATTCGCCGCCCTTCGTCGCCGCCAGGCATTGCGTGACGCGGCTGTGGCGGGTGATGCCGCGCACGATCAGCGGCCGGCGCGGGATGCGCATGATGTAGAGCCGCGGCGTGCCGCGGCCGAGTTCCAGCGGCGCGTCGGCGGGGCCGAAGGGCGTGCCGTCCTCGCCCGGCTCGATCAGCGTGCCGTAGGGCGCGATCGCCTCGGCCGTCGCGGGGCGGGGCGTGATGCGGATGGTCGTCTCGGTCATGCGGCTTCGTCCTCCCGTGCCGTGTAGGGGCGCAGCTCGGCGTGCTCGCCCTCGAGGAATTCGCTCCAGTCGCGGGCCTGCTGGTCCAGCACCAGCACGCGCTTCACGCCCTCCACCAGCCGCGGCACGACATACTTCATCGCGCTGACCGATGCAGCGACCGGGCCGAGGCTCAGATTGGCGCTGCTGACGATGGTGTGTACGCGCGCGAGCCACGGCGCGCTGCCGGGATCGCGTTCGGTGAAGGCGCCGAAGCGGTCGAGATAGGGGGCGGCGGCCATGCCGTCGTGACGCTGGTCCTCCGGCGGGACGTAGCGGTCGCGCCACAGCGCGGCGTGACGCAGCACCTCGGCCAGTTCGGGGCAGCGGGACATGTCGGCGTGGTAGCCGGTGCCGATGCCGAGCATGTCGTAGCTCGCGCGGTGGCCGTTGCCCTCGACCACGATCTCCTCGCCGGTCCAGCGGATGCGTTCCCACGGGAAGCCGGTGCGCAGCGCGAACCCCGGCAGCGCCATCGCGGCGTCGAAGGTGGGCTGCGGCGGCGGCTGGCTGATCTCCTTCAGCCGCCAGTGATAGGCCCATCTGGCGGCATCCGGCAGGTCGACGTAGTGCGCCAGGAAGCCGGCGCTCTCCATCCACCGCCGCGGGTTGTTCCGCGGCAGCTCGGCCCGGCGCACGCAGACCTCCGCGCGCGTCGCACCATCGCGCAGCGCGGCGATGGCGAGGTCGAAGGCAGAGGCGCCGGCGCCCAGTATGCCGACGCGGCGGCCCTGGAAGCGGCGCGTGTCGAACTCCTCCATCGCATGCACGACGCGGTCCGCCGGCACCGCCTGCGCGACATGGGCAGGGATCGCGAAGCCGCCGGCGCCCTTGAAGCCGGTGGCGAGCACGACCGTTGCGGCGAAGCGCGTCGCGGGCCCGGCCGGCGTCTCGAAGCCCAGTTCCAGCAGCGTGCCGCAGGGCGCGGGGCGCAGCGAGATGAGCCGCCAGCCGTTGTGCACCGCGACGCCCGAGACGCGGCGGAACCAGCGCAGGTAATCCATCCAGGCGGTGCGCGGCACGCGGAACACCGCGTCCCATGCGGCCACGCCATGCTGCGCTTCCCACCAGGCGCGGAAGGACAGCGCCGGCAGGCCGCATTCCGGCCCCGCCAGGTACTTCGGCGTGCGCAGCATCTCCATCCGCGCGAAGGTCGCCCAGGGGCCTTCCAGCCCTTGTTGCGAGTCGTCGAACAGCGCCACCTCCGACACGCGTTCGCGCTTCAGCAGCGCGCCCACGGCCAGGCCGTACTGCCCCGCGCCGATCACCGCGCAGGCCAGCGTCGGCGCGCCATCCGGCCCGCTGCGCGGCGCGACCCATTCGCGTTGCGGATAGGCGAGGATGT
Organism: Acetobacteraceae bacterium; assembly: GCA_027487675.1. Taxonomy (GTDB): domain Bacteria; phylum Pseudomonadota; class Alphaproteobacteria; order Acetobacterales; family Acetobacteraceae; genus Falsiroseomonas. The sequence goes on from JAIYDD010000040.1 coordinate 13,126, forward strand.
CGAGTTGCCGCGCGACCTCGGCGTCCAGCGCGTCGAGATCGATGCTCATGCCGGCACCTTCATCGCGATCCGCGCCTCGGCGGCGGAAGCCGGGTAGCGCGCGAAGTCGATCCCGGTCGCGCGGCCGGCGGCCGCCATCTGCTCGGCCGCGCAGCGATTGGCCTCGGCCGCGACCTTCGCCTCGCTGCCATCCACCAGCTGGCCGTGGCGGACGCGCACGCGGCCGTTGACGATGGTGGCTTCCGTCCGCGCATCGGCCCCGGCCATGAACAGCCCGCCGAGCGGGTCGGCGAGCCCGCCGGAGAGCGGCACGGTGTCGAGACGGAACATCGCGACATCGGCCGCCATGCCGGGCGCCAGCGCGCCGATGTCGTCGCGGCGCAGCGCGGCGGCGCCGTTGCGCGTGGCCATCAGCAGCGCATCGTAGGGCGTCATCCAGGCGACTTCGGGTTCCACGTCCGGCGGCGCGTTGACCCGGTGCAGCATCAGGCCGAGGCGGATGTCCGAGATCACGCTGCCGCTGTCGTTGCTGGCGGCGCCGTCCACGCCGAAGCCGACGCGGATGCCGGCGGCGCGCATCGCGGAGATGCGGGTGACCGAATAGCCGAGCCGGATCACCGTGCGCGGGCAGTGGGAGACGCCGACGCCGGCATCGGCGAAGGCGCGCATCTCCGCGTCGTTCAGCTCCGTGCAGTGCGCCATCCAGGTGCCTTCGCGGATCCAGCCGGCCTCGCGCAGGAAGTCGAGCGGCGTCATGCCGACGAGTTCCAGCGCGCGGCGGCGTTCGTCTCCGCGCGGGTGGAAGTGTGTGTGCAGCCCGATGCCGGCATCGCGCGCGACATCCGCATAGGCCTTCATCAGCGCGGGCTTCGCATAGGTGATGCCGGTGGGGCCGATATCCACGCGCAGCATCGAGAAGCGGGAGGGATCGTGATGCGCCTTCACCGCCGCCTGCGCCAGCGGGATCACGCGTTCCTCCGCATCCAGCAGCGCGGCCATGCGGTTGCCGAGCAGCGGGCGCAGCCGGTCCTCCAGGTCGCCCTCGATCGTCACCGTGCTGCCGCGCACCAGGTGCAGGCGCAGGCCGGCATCGGCGGCGGCGAGCGCCTCCGCCGCCGCGAAGTCGTTCTCGTGCACCGGCATGAAGTAGGAATGGTCGGCGCTGGTGGTGGCGCCCGTCAGCAGCAGCTCCGCCGCCGCGGCGCGGCAGGCCCAGTACATGCCGTCCAGGCTGAGCTCCAGCCAGAGCGGGTAGAGGCGGTGCAGCCAGTCCAGCGAATGCGTGCGCTGCGCGAAGGGCACGGCGCGGGTGATGGACTGGAAGAAGTGGTGGTGCAGGTTGACGAAGCCCGGCAGCACGATGCAGCCGGCGGCGTCGATCACCTCGTCCGCCGCCGTCACCGGGCAGGGGCCTTCGCCGAGCGCCACGATGCGCGGGCCATCCGCGACCAGCCAGGCGTCCCGCAGCACGCGGTGAGTGTCATCGCAGGTGTAGAGTGCGCTGGCGCCGTGGATGACGAGGGTCGGCATGGTCTGGCTCCGCCGCGTGGTCGGCACCAGGATATACCAGGCTCGCGATCTTGCATCCGGTGCGCGCGCGCAGCCATGCAGGCGCGCGCCCTCTCTGCCGGCCGCTTCGGCATTTCCGCGGCTTCACGATGCAGATCGCCTGCATGCTGTGCAGAACCCGTCCTGCGGCGGCTCGGCGGCGGCAAAGCGTCGTTGGAGCGCCGGGAAGCGGTGTGTACCGTCCATGTCGTCCTGTATGCAGGAGCAACGGCCATGCCCGCCCCCCACAAGCCCGCCTTCCGCCTGACACGCCGCGCCACGATCGGCGGCCTCGTGGGGCTCGCCGCCGGCGCGGGCGCGGCGCGCGCCCAGGGCGCGACGCTGCGCGTGACGCATTTCGGCGGGCCCTATGGCGTGCTGCAGGAACTGATCGCGCGGCCCTTCGCCGCCGCCGGGCACGGCACCGTCGCCTATGAGGTGGAGCTGTCCACCACCGCGCTGGCGAAGATGCAGGCGCAGCAGGCCGACCCGCCCTTCGATGTCGCGATGGTGCCGCGCGCCATGGCGCTGCGCGCGGGCAATGCGCAGCTGATCCAGCCGCTCGCCGCCTCCGACCTGCCGAGCCTCGCGCAGACCGCGGAGGGCACGCTGGCCGAGGGCGGCGTCGGCGCCGCCTTCCTGCTGGATGGCGTGGACCTGATGTATTCGGCCCGGCTGGCCGGCCCGCCCATCACCGGCTGGAACGATCTGTGGCGCACCGACCTGCGCGGCAAGATCGGCCTACCGGGATCCACGCTGACCACCGTCATCAGCATGATCGTCTCCGTCACCCGCAGCATGGGCGGGAACGAGACGGACGACGCGGCGGTGGAGGCGACCTTCCGCCGCTTCCGCGAATTGCGGCCGCATGTGCGCGCCTTCTTCAACGACCCGATCGCGGGCACGCAGATGCTCGACCGCGGCGACATCGCGGTGGCGCCGCAATTCTCCATCCGCATCGCCAACCAGATGCGCGCCAATCCGGATATCCGCCGCGCCTCGCCGAAGGGCTTCGTGCACGCCATTCCCTACGACCTGATCGTGACGCGCAACACGCGCCAGGCGGCACTCGCCCGGCGCTATATCGACTTCGCGCTGTCCACCCCCATCCAGCAGGCGGTCGCGACCAACCTGCTGGCGACGCCGGTCTCCACCGGCGCGCAGATGACCGATGCGGCGAAGCCCTTCGTCCTGGAGCTGGATGCGCTGTTCCATTCCGACAACGCCTTCCTCGCCGCCAAGACCGCGGAGTGGCTGCGCCGCTGGAACCGCGAGATCCAGGGCTGAGCGTGACCGAGCCTGCGCTGGAGTTGCGGCGCGTCACCAAGGCCTTCGGGCGACATGTCGCGGTGGAGGATTGCTCGCTGTCGCTGCCGGCGGGCGGGATCCTGGCGCTGGTCGGGCCGAGCGGCTGCGGCAAGACGACCGTGCTGAACCTGGTCGCGGGCTTCGAGCAGCCGGATGCCGGCTGGGTGCTGCTGGGCGGCGCGGACCAGGCGCGCGTCAGCCCGCGGCACCGCAAGCTGGGCATCGTGTTCCAGAGCTACGCGCTGTTCCCGCACATGTCGGCGGCCGACAACATCGGCTACGGGCTGCGCGTCGCCGGCGCGCCGAAGGCCGAGATCCGCGCGCGGGTGGAGGAGATGGCGGCGCTGCTGCGCATCGGCGCGCTGCTCGGCCGGCTGCCGCATGAGCTGTCGGGCGGGCAGCGCCAGCGCGTCGCGATCGCGCGCGCACTGGCGCGCCGCCCGTCCCTGCTTCTGCTGGACGAGGCGATGAGCGCGCTGGATCGCAACCTGCGGGAGGAGGTGCAGATCGAGCTGTCGCTGCTGCTGCGACGGCTCGGCACCAGTGCCGTCATCGTCACGCATGACCAGCGGGAGGCCTTCTCGCTCGCCGATCGCGTCGCGGTGATGAATGCCGGCCGGATCGAGCAGGTCGGCACGGCGGAGGAGCTGTTCGGCCAGCCGGCCTCGGCCTTCGTGGTGGAGTTCCTGGGCGGCGTCGGGCGGCTGCAGGCGGTGGCGGAGGTGCGCGGCGAGGCAGCGCTGATCGAGGCGGAAGGCAGGCTGCGCGTGACGGCGCCCGCGCCGCCGGGCCGCGCCTCCGGCCCCGTCCGGCTCTACCTGCCGCGGGAAGCGGTGGCGCTGCGGCCGACACCCACCGAGGCGCATGCAGAAGACCCCGCCGAGGTGCTGCTGGTGACGCAGCTCGGCGTGGAGCGGCGGCACCATTTGCGGCTGGGCTCGCAGGAGCTGACGCTCGACCTGCCCGCCTTCACGGACCAGCCGCCCTGCCGCGCGGGTGACCGTGTCTTCCTGGCCGTCGATCCCGCGCGGGTGCACTGGTTCCCGTGAGCGGCGCGCGCATCGCCATCCCGCGCGGCGCGGCGCCCTGGATCTGGCTGCTGCCGGCGCTGCTGCTGCTGCTGCCGGGCTTCGTCGCGCCGATCCTGCTGGTGGCGCGGAACAGCCTCAACATCGACGATCCGATGGGCGGCATGGTCGCGGCGCTGACCTTCGCGAACTATGCCGACATCCTGACCGACCTGTTCTACGCGCGGATCTTCGCCAACAGCCTGCTGCTTTCGGCCGGCTGCGCGCTGGCCTGCCTGGTGATCTGCTATCCGGTTGCCTACCACATGGCGCTGCGCGCCAGCGCGCCGGCGCGCATCCTGTTCTGGCTGGTCTACACGCCGCTGCTGGTCAGCGTGATGGTGCGCATCTTCGGCTGGATCATCCTGATCTCCGACACCGGGCTGATGAACAGCCTGCTGACGGGCAGCGGCATCATCGCGCAGCCGCTGCGCTGGCTCTACGACACGGAAGGCACGGTGATCGGGCTGGTGCATCGCTACCTGCCGCTGATGATGCTGCCGCTCTACACCGCCATGCGGAAGATCGACGGGGCGGTGGTGCGGGCCTCGACCAGCCTCGGCGCGTCGGAGTGGGACACCTTCCGGCGCGTGGTGCTGCCGCTGTCCATCCCCGGCTGCGTCGCGGGTGCGCAGCTGGTCTTCGCAGGCGCCATCAGCGATTTCGTGCTGCCGAACCTGCTGGGCGGCACCAGCCTGCGGCTGCTGGCGCCGACCGTGCTGAGCGAGGCGGTGACGGAGGTGAACCTGGCGCGGTCCGCGACCTTGGCCACGCTGATGCTGGCCGGGGTCGCGGTGGTGCTGGTGGCGACGCAGCAGGCGGTGGCGCGCTGGTGCCGCTGGGCGGCCAATGTCTGAGCGCGATCGCACGCAGCGGCTGCTGCAGCTCTACACCGCCGTCTTCGCGGGCTTCCTGGTGATGCCCGTCGCGGTGGCGACGCTGCTCTCCGTCAGCTCCGAGGCGAATCTGAACTTCCCGCCGGCGGGGCTCAGCCTGCGCTGGTATGCCGCGGCCTTGTCGGCGCCGTGGTTCCTGGAAGGCGTGCTGCGCTCGCTGGCGCTGGCCGCGGCCTCCACGCTGCTGGCGGTGGTGGCGGGCACGGGGGCGGCGCTGGCGCTGAACCATTACCGCTTCAGGGGCCGTGCGGTGATCTCCGCGCTGATGCTGATGCCGCTGACGCTGCCGGCGGTGGTGCTGGGGCTCGGGCTGCTGTTCCTGTTCGGGCGGCTTGGCCTGCCGCTGGGCTTCGGGCCGGCGCTGGTCGGGCATGCGGTGGCGGGCGTGCCCTTCGTGACCTACCTCGTGCTGAGCGCGCTGTCGGGCTACGACCTGTCGCTGGACAAGGCATCCGCCAGCCTGGGCGCGTCGCCGGCGCGGACCTTCGTCTCCATCACGCTGCCGATCATCGCCCCCGGCATCGCGGCGGGCGCGGCCTTTGCCTTCCTGATGTCCTTCGACAACGTGTCGCTCTCCGTCTTCGTCACGCGCGGGGACACGCTGCCGCTGCGCATGATGCAGCAGATCCAGTTCTATGCGGACCCGACGGTGGCGGCGGTCAGCACCATCGTCGTCGCGATCTCCGGGCTGATCCTGTGGCTCGCGGGGCGTGCGCTGCGGCCGAAGGCGCGCGCCTCAGGTTGAGGGGTCCGCGCCCGCCGGCGCGCCGCCCGGGCCCCAGCCGGCGTCCGCCATGCCGTCCGGCCAGCGGCGCGCGACGATGCGGCGGCCAGTGACGCCATCGGATTCCGCGCTCGCCAGGAACAGGATCGGCGCGGCCATGATCGCGGGATCGAGCAGGCCGGAGCCTGGCATGCCGCGCAGCTCCGCCGGCATGAAGGCGGTGTCGGTGGCGCCGCCGGGCACCAGGCAGTTCACGGTGACGCCGCTGCCGGCGAGTTCCTTCGCCCAGATCGCCGTCGCGGCTTCAAGTCCCGCCTTGGACGGGCCGTAGGGCGCGTAGTGCGCGCGCACCATGGTGCCGTGGCCGGTGCCGATGGTGACGATGCGGCCCCAGCCGGCCGCGAGCATCCTGGGCACCGCGGCCGCGGCCAGCGCGGCGGGGCCGAGCAGATTGGTGGCGATGGTGCGCTGCCACTGCGCCGCCGACACGTCCCAGAAGCGCACCGGCGCGCTGCGGTAGTCGGGCTTCACATGGATCATGCCGAGCCCGGCATTGCAGACCAGCATGTCGAGCCTGCCGAAGCGCGCCTGCGTCTCGGCGACCAGGGCGCGGCAGGCATCCGGATCGCCGGCGTCTGACAGCACGGGATGGAGGCGGCCGGGCGCCTCGGCGGCCAGCGCATCCAGGCCGGCGCGGTCGCTGTGCGCGGTCGCGACCACCGCCGCGCCGGCCTGTGCCAGCGCGGCCGCCATGACGCGCCCGAGGCCGCGGCTCGCGCCGGTGACCAGCGCGACGCGGCCTGTCAGATCCGGCACTACTCCGCGGCCAGCGCGGCGGGGGCGGGCACGCGCTGGTCGTCCGGCATCACCTCGCCGCGCAGCACGATCGCCTGGTTGTCGAGAAAGACCGAGGTGTTGCGCATCGGGATGTCGAGGTGGCAGGGCGTGCTGCGCTTCCCGCCGCCGCCGCTGTTCGGGCCGGTCGAGAACAGGAAGTTGCCGTAGAAGGCGCGGCCATCCTGCCCCTCGGTGCCGGCCTTGTCGTAGAAGCCGAGCGTGTTCCAGCGGCCATTCGCGCTGAGCCCCCAGCCGATATGGGAGATCGCGTAGACGTTCGGGTCCTTGTAGCTCTCCAGCACGTCCTTGATGAAGTCGGCATCGAGGCCGCCGGAGATGTCGGTGATGAAGCCGTCCTTCACCGTCAGCCGCACCGGCGCCTGAAGATAGCTCTTCATCGGGAACAGGATGTCGCCGCGGTCCAGTACGACGGTGCCGTTGGAGCTGCCCTCGTTCGGGAAGGTGTAGACGAAGGCGCCGGGCCACTGGTCCCAGCGGCCCTTCTCGTCGGCGAAGCCGTACTGGCACTTGGACGGGAACTCGCCGAGGCCGAAGGTGATGTCCGTGCCGGCATCGGAGACGACATGCATGGTCTTCGCGTAGCCAAGCCGATGCTGCGCGGCGAGGCAGCGGCGGCGGTCCTCCATCGTCGGGAACATGCGCGCCAGGATCTCCGGCGGCTCGACCGCCACCAGCACGCGCAACCCGTTGCCGAGCGAGCCGAAGACGCGCGCATCATGGCTGAAGGCGAGGTCGATCAGCAGGTCGCTCTTCAGGATCGCCGCCATCGCCGCAGGCGGCAGGTTGTTGAGGTCCGAGACCTGCAGCAGCGTCGCCGACGCGCCCGCCGCTTCCGCCGCCAGCAGCGCATGGGTGGCGTAGGGCGAAGGCTTCGCGGCGGAGGTCAGCACCGCCACATGCTCATGCGGCGCCAGCCGGCAGAGCGCGAGCATGTCGCGCCAGAGGCGCGCGAGGTTGAGGCCTTCGGCCATGGTGTCGTGCCCTCCTCTACTTCTCGGTGACCGCGTCGCTGGCCTGCCAGACCTTCATGCCGTCCTGGAACAGGTCCGCGTCTTCCACGAAGAGCTGCCGGCAGACGCCGTGCACCAGGCGCGGCACGCCGAATTTGATGCCCGAGAGCCCGATCGCCATCGTGCCCATCGAGAGCTGCGCGCCGCGGCTGAAGTTGAACACCGACCGCAGCCAGGGCGCCTCGCCCGGCCGCTTCTCCTGGAACTCGAAATGCGAACCGAGATAAGGCGCGCGCGCCAGGTTCGGGTTCTGCTCGTGCTCGGGCGGCGTGTAGGCGTCGCGCCACAGCGCGATGAGGTCGGCATGCGGCCGCATCTCGTCGCGCAGCGTCACGTCCAGGATGTAGCCGGTGCCGAGGATGACGAGGTCGAAGCGGTGCGTGCCATCCGTCGCCTCGATCACCACCTCGTCCCCTGCCGCGCGCGCATCGGTCCAGGACACGCCGGCATGGCGCGTCAGGTTGGGCAGGCTCGCGACCCGGTCGAAGGTCTCGGCGGGCGGGGCGGGCTTGAAGGAGTGGATGTGGTTGGTGAAGCGCCAGCGCACCTCGATCGGCAGGTCGGCGAAGTGCGCGAGGAAGCCGTTGAACTGGCCCCAGGCGACGGGGTTGGCGGGGTTCAGCTCCGCGCGGCGGTGGAACAGATGCACTTCGGCCGCGCCGGCCTCCGCGGCGGAGGCGGCGTTGTCGAAGGCGGAAGCCGCGCCGCCGATCACGCCGACGCGCTTGCCCGCGAGCTTCGCGAAATCCACTGTGTCATGCGTGTGCGCCCAGAGGTGCCGCGGCAGTGCGGCGATGAAGGGCAGGATGTTGCGCGTGCCATTGCCCTCGATGCCGGTGGCGAAGACCAGCTTGCGGCACCACAGGGTCTGCATGCCGTCGGGGGTCGCGACATCCAGCGCGATCAGGCCGTTCGCGTCCGGGCGGAAGCCCGCCAGCCGCGCCGCGTTGCGCACCGGCAGGTCGAGCACGCGGCGATACCAGGCGAGGTAGCGCGCCCAGAGCTGCTTCGGCAGCTTCGCCATCGCCTCCCACGCGCGGAAACCATACTGCGCCTCGAACCAGGCGCGGATCGACAGGCTCGGGATGCCGAGATCCATGCCGCCCACGTATTTCTCCGACCGCAGCGTGCGCATGCGGCCATAGGTGCCCCAGGGGCCTTCCTGGCCCGGCGGGTTCTCGTCCAGCAGCAGGATGTGGTCGACGCGTTCGCGCTTCAGGCCGAAGGCGGTGGCGAGGCCGGATTGCCCGCCGCCGACGATCACCACATCGAAGGCGCGGCTGCCATCGGGCGCGATCTTCGGCAGCACCCAGGACTTGATCGGGTAGCGCACCAGGTCGAGCTCTCGCTTCACCATCGCCTCGAGCTGCGCGAGGCTGCGCGCGACGGGCAGTTCGGGGTCGGTGAGGGTGTCGTCGCCGGCGAGCAGGCTCGGAACGTCCGGCATGAAGGCGGCGTGCTCGGCGGTCATCGGATCGGCTCCCGGCCGTAGCGTTCGTTCACCAGCGATTGCAGGAAGGCGACGATCCCGTAGAGCAGCAGCCCCGCGGCGCAGAGCATCGCCACCGCGGCCAGCGCCACGGGCGTGTCGGCGCGGGCGGAGGTGTTGACGATCAGGTAGCCGAGCCCGCGCTGCGAGGTGATGAATTCGCCGATCACCACGCCGATGATGGCGAGCGTCACGGCCACCTTCATGCCGCTGAACATGAAGGGCAGGGCGCTCGGCAGCCGCACCGACAGGAAGACCTGCCATTCGCGCGCGCGGAAGGTGCGGCACAGGCGCAGCAGGTTCGGGTCGACATGCGTCAGCCCCGCATAGGTCGAGATGATGACGGGGAAGATGCTGATGAAGACCGAGAAGGCGAGCCGGCTTTCCGACCCCAGCCCGAACCACAGCACGAAGAGCGGGGCCAGCGCGATCTTCGGGATGACCTGGATGAGGACAAGGTTCGGATAGACCGCTTCCCGCCAGAGCTTCGAGTAGCAGAGCAGCACCGCGATCGCGACGCCGACGACGCAGGAGATCAGAAAGCCGCCCGCGGCTTCCAGCGTGGTGGGCACGGCGTGCTGCAACAGGATGGGGTAGATCTCGCCCAGCGTGCGCCCGATGGTGAGCGGGCCCGGCAGGATCACGGCGGGAATGCCGGTGATGCGCACATAGGCTTCCCAGAAGCCCAGCAGCAGCAGGAAGAAGCCGAGCGGCATCGCCACCGCGCGCAGGCGGCCGCGCCAGGCGGCGGGCGCCGCGGGGATGTCGGCGGGCGGCGCGATGGCCGCGGCGACTGGGGCGCTAGGCATCCTGCGTGCCCTCGATGGCGCGGCGCAGGCGGCGGACCAGGGCGACGAAGCCGGGATCGTCCTCCAGCTCCTGCGCGCGGGGGCGGGGGAAGGGCACGGCTTCCGTCGCCACGATGCGGCCCGGGCGGCGGCCCATCACCAGCACGCGGTCCGACAGCATCACCGCTTCGCGGATGGAATGGGTGACGAACAGCACGGTCTTGGCGTGGCGCGTCAGCAGGTCCAGCAGCAGCGCATTCATCTGGTCGCGCGTGATGGCATCGAGCGCGGAGAAGGGCTCGTCCATCAGCAGGATGTCGGGGTCGTGCACCAGCGCGCGGCAGATCGCGACGCGCTGGCGCATGCCGCCGGAGAGCTCGTGCGGCCGCTTGGCGAGGAAGGCGCCGAGGCCGACCTCCTCCAGCAGCGCCACCGCGCGGTCGCGGTAGCGCGCGCGATCGAGGCGCATCATCTCGATCGGCAGCAGCACGTTGTCGAGCGTCGATCGCCAGGGCAGCAGCGTGGGGTCCTGGAAGACCACGCCGACATCGGTGCGCGGCGCCGTCACCGGCTCCCCGCGCACGGAGGCGGTGCCGGCGGTGGCGGGTTCCAGCCCCGCGATGATCATCAGCAGCGTGCTCTTGCCGCAGCCGCTGGGGCCGAGCAGCGAGACGAATTCCCCCGGCGCGCAGCCGAAGGAGATGGAGGACAGCGCCTCCACCGCGCCCGATGCCGTCGCGTAGCGCTTCGCGATGCGCTCGGCCGCGATCGCGGCGCCGATGCCGCCCGCGTCGGGCATCAGACGAGGGCTGTGGTGTAGGGGGTTGCCCAGCGGCGCACCGCCTCGGCCTGCGCTTCGGTGATGCGGTGGCGGCCGGCGAAGCGGTTGGTCTGCAATTCCTCCGCGACCGGCGCGCGGTCGCCCGGCGCGGCGGCGTACTGCATGATCAGGTCGATCGATTCTTGCAGCGCCTTGTGGTCGGCATGGCCGATGCCGTGCTGCATCAGCTCCGGCACCACGGTCACCGCCTGCGCGACGCCGAAGCTGACGGCCATGGATTGCCGGCCGGTCGCGCTGAGCGCGAGGTCGGAATGCAGGCGCGCCATCTCGGCCAGCGTGTCCTCGGGGTTGGTCAGCGTGTACTTCACGGCTTCCAGCGCGCCGTCGGCGACCGCCTCGCAGAGGCCGGGATCCTCCGCCAGGCGCTGCGGCTGGGTGATGACGGTCTGGCCGTAGAACTTCACCCCGACGCTGCGGAACAGGAAGAAGCGCATGTCGAAGCCCTGCGGCACCAGCGCGGCCAGCGCGGTGGAGGCGGAAGCCGAGACGGCATCGACCTCGCCGCGCAGCAGCAGGCTCTCGCGCACATTGCCGGCGACCTGCTGGATGCGGACGCTGTCATAGGCGAAGCCGGCCTTCTGCGCGAAGAGCGGCAGGAAGGGCACCTCGCCCGAGGTCGGCGTGATCGCCCAGCGCGTGCCGGCCAGGTCGCGCACGTTGCGGATCGGCCCGCTGGCGCGCACGCCCACGCCCATCGTCGCGTCGTAGTTCACCATGCCGAGGCAGGCGAGCCGGAGCCCCTTTGCGGCCTGCAGCACGATGACCGAGGAGGAGCCCATGCCGAACTGGAAGCGGTCCGGCGCGGTGGCGACGGATTGCACCGCCATGCCGGAGCCGGAGCCGCGCAGCACCTCCACATCCAGGCCGCGGGCGCGCCAGAAGCCGCGTTCGCGGGCGATCCAGGCGTAGAAATTCGATCCCTCCGGCGCCCAGGAGGTGAGGAAGGTGATCCGTCGCAGGCGCTGCGCGACGGCGGGCGCGGCGAGCGGCGCAGTGCCGGCGGCCAGGCCGGCGGCGAGCAGGGAACGGCGGCGGATCATGTGGACACAACCCCCTCGGTTTGTATCCAAGGCCATGCATGGGGCGTGCCAAGGGGGTGGTTGTGCCGTGAGCCCCCCTCACCCCGACCCTCTCCCCCCTGCGGGGGGAGAGGGAGAAGCGCGCTTCAGGCCGGGACCTTCTGGCCCATCATCACCACGGGCAGATGCGCCAGGAAGTCGGAGAAGCTGTCGCCCAGCATGCTCAGATGGGCACGCATCGCCTGGTCCGCGGCTTCCCCGTCATGCGCCAGGATCGCGTCCAGCACGGCTGCATGTTCGGGGACCGTGTCGCGGAACCGGCCGGGCTGCATGGTGATGTGGCGTTCGTAGATGGCGACGCGCCGGCGCAGCTGCCGCACGCTGTCGATCAGGTGCTGGTTCTGGCTGGCGACGTAGATCTGGTCGTGGAACTCCGCGTTCGCGGCCTCGAAGGCCTTGATGTCGCGCGCGGCGACGGTGGCTTCCAGCCGGGCGTGGATGTCCCGCAGCGCGGCGCCCTGGGCAGCGGCGATGCGGCGGGCGGCCAGGCGGGCGCTGAGGCCCTCCAGGTCCGCCAGCACCTCCCACATGTCCACCAGGCCCTTCACGGTCAGGCCGGCCACCACCGCGCCCTGGCGGCCGCGGCGATCCACCATGCCGGCGGCGGCGAGCTGGCGCAGCGCTTCGCGGACCGGCGTGCGGGACACGGCGTAGCGCGTCGCCAGCTCCTGCTCGTCCAGCCGGTCGCCGGGGGCGAGATCGCTGGCGAATATGCGCTCCTTCAGGTCGAGCGCGATGCGGTCGCCGAGCGTCGCGGCCGGAACGGAATCGGTCATGCCGTCAGGCTGTGGCGCGCGGGCGGAGCGGTCAAGCACATGCCCTCGGGCGGGGCAGGCTTTGCACACAAGACCGGCATCGGCGTATCCAAAAAAGAGCGGCGGGAGGTACAGGGTTTGCAAGGCCCCGTCCATGTTCCCTTCCCTGCCCCCCTTCCTGCTCCCCCAGCGCCCCGGCGCGCCGATCGCGGTCGAGGCCGGCGAGACGCCGCTCTCCGTCTGGGTCGGCGGGGACGGGCCGCCGGTGCTGTTCCTGCACGGCCTCGGCTGGGACAGCGGGCTGTGGTGGCCGCTCGTCGCGCGCTTCCTGCCGCGCTTCCGGGTGATCTGCCCCGACACGCGCGGCCACGGTCTCAGCGGCACGCCGCCCGGCCCCTATTCGATCGCCGGCTTCGCCGCCGACATGCTGCGCGTGCTGGATGCGTTGGGCATCGCGCGCGCCGCGGTGGTCGGGCTGTCGCAGGGCGGCATGACGGCGCTGACGCTGGCCACGCGCCATCCCGCGCGCGTCGGGCAACTGGCGGCGCTGGCGACCACGGCGCGCGTCGATCCCGCGACGGCCGCGGCGCTGGAAGACCGCATCGCCGCGCAGCGCCAGGCGGGGCCGGAAGCGGCGGCGCGGCTGGCGGCGCGCAGCATCTTCTCGGACGCGTTCCTGGAGGCGACGCCGGGCTACCTCGACGCCTTCGTCGCCTGGCGCGCGGCGATGCCCGCGGCGCCGCTGGAGGCCGCGACGCGCGCCGGCCTCGGCTACGACGTCACCGACGCGCTGGCGGGCATCGCGGTGCCGACGCTGGTGGTGGCGGGCGGCGCGGACCGGCTGATCCCGCCCGCCGCGACGCGCGCCATCGCGCAGGCGATCCCTGGCGCGGCCTATGCGGAACTCGACGGCGCGGGGCACATGCTGGCGGTGGAGCAGCCGGCGGCGCTGGGCGCGCTGCTCGACGCGCATCTGGAAGGCTGGGCGGGCTGACGCCTCAGGATGCCGCCGGCAGCGCGTAGCTGCGCGCATACATCTCCCGCATGTGGCCGGCGACGGTGTTGGGGCGGTGGCGCGGCGCCTCCCCGGGCGCGAGGCAGCCGGGCAGGCATTCCACCACGAAATCCGGATTGCCGTTGAAGAAGAACGGCACGGAATAGCGCCGGCGGCCGGAGCGGTTGATCACCCGGTGCAGCGTCGAGCGGTAGCGGTCGTTGGTCCAGCGCGCCAGCGTGTCGCCCAGGTTCACGACATAGGTGCCGGGGATCGGCATGACGTCGAGCCAGGCGCCGCTCGACGGGTCCTGCACCTGCAAGCCGCCATTCTGGTCCTGCAGCAGGAAGGTCAGCACGCCGAAATCGGTGTGCGCGCCGACCCCCTTCTGGCCTTCCTCGGCATCGGGCGGCTGCGGCGGGTAGTGCAGCAGGCGCAGCGTCGCCATCGGTTCCTGCATGAACGCCGCGAAGGCGGCGTCAGGCAGGTGCAACGCCGTGGCGAGCGCGCCCATCACGCGTTCGCTGAGATCCAGCATCGCCTCGTAATAGGCGCGCATGGTGGGACGGAAGCCGAGCATGCCCGGCGGCCACTGGTTCGGGCCGTGGTTGAACTTCCGGGCCATGACGGCGGGATGGTCCATGGGCAGCTCGCGCCCCAGATAGAAATTCTCCTTCAGGTCGGGCGGCGTGCCGGGCTCCAGCGCCTGCGCGCGCAGCGGTTCCCAGCCGCGGTTGCAGAAGGACCGCGTCTTCGCGACCTCCTGCTTCGTCGCCTCGGGCAGGTCGAAGAAGGCGCGCGTCTCCTCGAACACCGCGTCCACCAGGCCGGGCGCGATGCCGTGGTTGGCCACGTAGAAGAAGCCGCGCGTCGTGCAGGCGGCGTCGATCGCGCGCACCACGGCATCCCGCGCGGCCGGATCGCGCGATGACAGGCCGCCGACGTCGATGACCGGCAGCGCGGCGCCGGTGGGGGCGTGGTGCGTCATGGCTGCTCCTGCAGGGCGAGCGGTGGCGTGGCGGGGTGCGCGGCGAGGATGGCATCCGCCAGCTTCTCCGCGATCATGATGGTGGCGAGGTTGGTGTTCGCGCGCGGCAGCGTCGGCATCAGCGACGCATCCGCCACGCGCAGCCCCTGCGCGCCATGCACGCGGCCCTGGCTGTCGGCCACCGCCATCGGGTCGTCCGCGCGGCCCATGCGGCAGGTGCAGGAGACGTGGGAGACGCTCATCGCGTTGTGGCGCAGATAGTCTTCCAGCAGCACCGGATCCGCCAGCAGGCGATCGAGCGGCGGCGCGTTGGACAGCACGAAGCGCACCAGCAGCCGCCGCAGCCAGGCCGGGCCGTCCAGCAGCCGGCCGAGCGCGCCCATCACCCAGCGGTTCGGCGCGCGCAGCTGCGCCATGAAGCGGATCAGCGGGCTGAAGCGCACCGCGAAGGGATCGGCCAGCGCGCCGTCCCGCTGCATCGTCCGCATCACCCCGGCGATGCGGCGCACGCCCTCCGCCAGCCGCGCCGTGTCGGTCGCTTCGCCCAGCAGGTTCATCTCGACGCGCGGATGGTCCTGCGGATCGGTGGAGCGCAGCGTGACGCGGCCGACCGAGGCGGGCTTGTTCACCCAGAGATAGAAATACGCCACCCGCCGCCCGACGCCGTGCCACCCCGACGACACGCCATTGTGCATGTAGAGGTCGGAGGCCGGCGCGCCCGCAAGGCCGGAGGAGAAGCGCGCCGCGATATGCCCCGACTTGCGCATCCCCGGCCGGTTGCGCTGCGCGGGCGGCACCCAGGCGCAGAGATGCGTGCCCGGATGGTCGCGCAGGTTGCGCCCGACCCCTTCCAGCACCAGGCGCGGGGCGATGCCGTGGCGCGCGAGCTCGTCGGCCGGCCCGATCCCGGCGCGCATCAGCATCGCCGGCGAATGCAGCGCGCCGGCGGCCAGGATCACCTCGGCGGCGCGGGCGCGGTGCTGCGTGCCGTGGCGCGCATAGGCGACACCGGTGGCGCGCGTGCCGTCCATCAGCAGGGCGGTGACATGCGCCGCATCGAGGATCGCCAGGTTGGGGCGCGCGCGGACCGCCTCCGTCAGGTAGACCATCGCGGCGCTGGCCCGGCGGGCGTCTGGCGTCGCGACGTCGAAATTCGTGTAGGCGGCGGCGAAATGGCCATCGGCGAAGGCGCCGTTCTGGTCGCCGATGTCGGGCAGGCCGGCGCGGTCCAGCGCCGCGGACAGCGCGTGGCTGAAGCCGGGCCACTGCGCGCGGCCGACGCGCTGCACCGGCAGCGGGCCGTCGCTGCCATGCAGCGGGCCGGCATGGTCGGCATCCGTCTCCAGCCGGCGGAAGAAGGGCAGCACGCCCTGCCAGTCCCAGCCCTCGGCGCCGAGCGCCGCCCATTCGTCGTAATCGGCGGGGATGCCGCGGTTGCCGACCTGCGCGTTGACGCTCGACCCGCCGCCCATCACGCGGGCCTGTTCGTAGAAGCGCGCGTGACCGGGGCGGCGCTGCGGGAAGGGCAGCACGCGCAGCAGCGGCCAGAGGAAGCGCGTGCCGGCGAAGATCGCGATCGGGGCGGGGCTGGCGATGGCCGCCGGCACCTCCCCGGGGCGCGTGTCCTCGCCCGCCTCCAGCAGCAGCACGCGGCGCGCCGGGTCGGCGGACAGCCGCGCGGCCAGCACGCAGCCGGCCGAGCCGCCGCCGACGATCACATGGTCGAAGACGGGATCGGCTGCGGCGGCGCTCATCGTGCGGGCGCGGAGGGGCAGGACGGGGCGGGCGGCATCGCTGGCGGCCATGCAAGCAGCGCGCCATGGCGTATGCAAGCGGCTTTGCCTTGCATACGCGGACCCGTGCCGTCGCGGCCCGGCCGCCTTCCGCGGCAACGCGACCGGCGGCCCCGCGCCGCCGGCCTGCGCAGCCCGCCCCGGCATGGCCAGGCCGGGGAAGGGGGCCGGCGCGGAGGGGCCAGGCCGCGCCACCGGCCGCACGCCCGCGCCGTGACCCGCGCTCCAGCCGGCGCCGGTCGCGCTCAGGCCGGCATCCCCGCCTGCGCGCGGCGCAGCCGGTCGCGCAGCGCCGCGCCCGCCATTGGCCGCGCCACCGGCCGCACGCTTGCGCCGTGACCCGCGCTCCAGCCGGCGCCGATCGCGGTCAGGCCGGCATCCCCGCCTGCGCGCGGCGCAGCCAGTCGCGCAGCGCCGCGCCCGCCATCGGCTGCGCCACCAGCCAGCCCTGCACCACGTCGCAGCCCGCCGCCCGCAGCACGGCCTGCTGTGCCTCGGTCTCCACCCCTTCCGCCACCACCTTCGCGCCGATGGCGTGGCCGAAGCGGATCATCGCCTGCACCAGGGCGGCGCCGCGCGGGTCATCGCCCGGCGCGGCGACGAAGGAACGGTCGATCTTGATCGCCTGCACCGGCAGGCGCAGCAGCTGCGACAGGCTCGCCGCCCCGGTGCCGAAATCATCCAGCGCCAGCGACGCGCCGGCGGCCTGCAGCGCCGCCAGCCGCGCCGCGCTGGCATCGGCGATGCCGTCGGCCAGCACCTCCTCCGTCACCTCGATCTCGATGTCGGCCGGCGCCAGGCCGGCGGCGGCGAGATCGGCCTCCAGCTCCGCCAGCACGGCCGGGTCGGCCAGCTCCCCGGCCGAGAGGTTCAGCGCGACGCGCGGCGCCGGCAGGCCCTCCCGCCGCAGCGCCGCCAGCAGCGCCAGCGCGTCCAGCCGCACCGCGCGGCCGACCGCCGGCAGGCGCCCCGCGGCGGCGGCGACGTCCAGGAACTCGCCCGGCCGCACCGGGCCCAGCACCGGATGCGTCCAGCGCGCCAGCGCCTCGAACCCCGCCAGCCGCCCGTCGGCCAGGGCCAGCTGCGGCTGCAGCTCCGCATGCAGGCCGCGCAGGTCGCCGGCGGCCAGCGCGGCCAGGATCGCCCGCCGCACCTCGAGCCGCCGCGCATCCAGCTCCTCGCGGAAGATCCGCACCGGATGGGCGCGGTCGCGGCGCGCATCGGCCAAGGCGAGGTCGGCGGCGCGCAGCGCCTCCAGCGGGTCGGCGCCCAGCGGCGCGGCGCCGGCGCTCGCCTCCATCGCGATGCTGCGGCCGGGCAGCACGAAGGGCGTGGCGTGCACCGCTTCCCGCAGCCGCTGCGCCGCTGCCGCCAGGCCCGCCGCCCCGGCCGGGCCGGCGAAGGCGACCGCGAAGTCGTCGCCGGTCAGCCGCCCGACCAGCGCGGCCGGACCGCCGGGCGGCGCCAGCCCCTGCGCCGCCGCCGAAAGCCGCGCCGCGGCTTCCCGCAGCACCGCATCGCCGCCGGCCTGGCCCGAGAGGTCGTTCACGTCGCGCAGGTGGCGCAGGTCCAGCAGCACCAGCGCCGCCTCGCGCCCGGCGGCGGCGTCCCGCAGCGCCGGCAGGCGGCCGAGGAAGGCGCGCCGGTTGGCAAGGCCGGTCAAGGGGTCCGTCGTCGCCTCCGCCTCCAGCCGCGCCGCCATGCGGGACACGCCGCGCAGCAGCGGCCGGAACACCAGCGCCGTCTGCAAGGCCAGCAGCAGCAGCATCACGCCGAGCTGCCCGAAGGCCAGCAGCAGCACCCGATGCGCCGCTTCCTGCGCCTTCGCCTCATGCAGGTCCACCGCCCGCTGCAGCGCCTGGAACAGCGGCCCGATCACCTCCGCCTGCAGCCCCGCCGCCAGCCCCGCGGCGCCGGGCCGGCGCGGATCGGCCGCCAGCCGCGCCGCCGCATCCAGGTAGCGCCGCACCGCCGCATCCGCGGGATCGGGGCCTTCGAAGTAGTGCGCCCGCAGCGCCGGCGTCTCCCGCGCCGGCGCTTGCCGCCCGCGCGGCGCGCCGGCGCCGGTCAGCGCCTCATGCGCCGCGCGCATCCGCTGCTCCGCCTCGCGCAGCGCCGCCAGCGTGGAAGCGGCATCGTCCTGCGGCCCCGGCGCCGCGACGATGCCGGCCAGCAGCGCGATCCGGTGCGCCAGGCCGCGCTGCAGCGTCGCCTTCGCCTCGATCGCCTCGCGCCGGTCGCGTTCACGCACCGCATCCACGGCGACGACGGTGGTGAGCAGCGCCACCAGCGCGATCAGGACCACCGAGAGCACATGCGCGGCGCGGACGCTGCGGCCGATGCGGTCCGCGGCGGCGCCGGATGGCGCCTCGGCCGGGCCGAACAGCATGCGCAGCGCATCGATCATCCGCCGCACCCTGCACCGGAACCGGGGCGCGCCGTGGCATGGGCGCGGCGCATCGCCGGGCGAACCGGGCCGATGGCGCACAGCCCGGCGGAGCCATGGCAAGGCAACATGCCTGCGACGCTAGCAAGGTCGACCCGGCACCAACATGGTTGCGAGCGGCGCGGCCGGCCGCGGCGGGATCAACGCCGCGTGAAGCCGGGCGCGCCGCGTCAGCCGCCGAGCAGGAAGGCGCGCATCGCCGGATCGGTCGCCAGCCCCGCCGCCCGCCGGCGCGCCGCGGCACCCGCCGCCAGGTCCCCCGCCCGGTCCGCCAGCGCGGCCAGCGCGGCCCAATAGGGCTGGTAGTCCGCCAGCCGCGGGTCGGCCGCGGCCGCGCGCAGCGCCGCGAGCCCCGCCGACGCGCCCTCCGCCTCCGCCAGCGCCACCGCGCGGTTCACCGCCACCACCGGCGAGCCGGTGAGGCCGAGCAGCGCATCATACAGCAGCCGGATCGCCGCCCAATCGGTGCGCCCGGTCACGCGCCGCGCCGCATGCACCGATTGCACCGCCGCTTCCCACTGGAAGCGGCCCGGCCGGCCGAGCGCGGCGGCGCGGCGCAGCAGCGTCTCCGCCTCCGCCTGCGCGGGAAGCTGCCAGCGCCCTGGATCCTGCGCGGAAAGCGGCACGTAGCGGCCTGCCGCGTCGCGCCCGGCCGGGCGCCGCGCCTCCAGGTGCAGCAGCAGGGCGGCGAGACCCAGCGCCTCCGGCTCCTCCGGCGCCAGCGCGGCGGACAGGCGCGCGAGCCAGGCGGCCTCGCCGGCCAGGGCGCCGCCATCCTCGGGGTCGGCGGCGCCGGCGGCATAGGCGGCATAGATCGCCTCCAGCACCGCCGGCAGCCGCGCCGCCACCTCGGCCCGGCCGGGCAGGGCGAAGCGCGCGCCGGCGGCGGCAATGCGGCGCTTGGCGCGCACCAGGCGCTGGCCCATGGCGGCGGGCGAGACCAGGAAGGCACTGGCGATGCGCGCAGCATCCAGGCCGAGCACGCATTGCAGCATCAGCGCGGCGCGCGCGCCCGGCTCCACCCCCGGCGCCGCGCAGGCCAGCAGCAGCGCCAGGCGGTGGTCGGGCAGCGCCTCCGCATCCGTCTCCGCCGCTTCGTCGCGCAGCAGGTCGGGCGCGGCCGCGGCGGCGGTGGCGGCGCGGCGATGGCCGTCCACCAGGCGCCGCCGCGCCGCGGTCAGCAGCCAGGCCTCCGGCCGGTCCGGCACGCCGGAAGCCGGCCAGGCGGACAGCGCCGCGGCGAAGGCATCGGCCAGCGCATCCTCGGCGGCGGCGAAGCCGTGGCCGCGCGCGAGCAGGAAGGCCAGCAGACGGCCATAGCCGTCGCGCGCGATGCGCTCCGCCGTCGCGGCGGCGGTCACGCCGGGGCCATCGCCGCCATTGACATCACCGGCCGCACCTCGATCGTGCCATGCGCGGCGCCGGGGCAGCGCGCGGCCCAGCGCAGCGCCTGCGTCATGTCGGCCACCTCGATCAGGTAGTAGCCGCCCAGCTGTTCCTTGGTCTCGGCATAGGGGCCGTCCAGCACCTGCGGCGCGCCGTCGCGCAGGCGCACCGTGTGCGCGGTGCTGGTCGGCTGCAGCGGCTCGCCGGCGATCATCGCGCCCGCCTCCCGCAGCGCGGCGGTGTAGGCGAAATAGGCGCCGTAGATCGCCTTGCGCTCGGCCTCCGGCATGCGCTCCCAGGCCGCCTCGTCGTCGTAGATCAGCAGCATCACCTGCATCGGTCGCTCTCCCCTCGATCCGGGCGGCGGGACGCCGCCACCCGGATCATGACGCGCGGGCGGGGCGGACTTCGACAGGGGGGCGGAGAAAAGCGCGCGCCGCCTATCCGGGCTTCGGCGGGTCCAGCCGGGCGCCGTCCAGCGCGGCCTTGCGGCGCGCCTCCTCCAGCCGCTCGGCACGCTTCTCGGCGCCGGCGCGGCCATGCTTCGCGCGGTTGGCGGCGGCCTGCGCCTCCGCCTCGGCCTTCGCGCGCGCCTTCTTCACCCGGTTGAGGTTGACGATCTCGGCCATGGGCACAGGATACCGCCGCATCCGAACCGGAGGAACCGCCGCATGTGGACCGAACTGACCGCCGCCGACGGCCACCGCCTGGCCGCCTGGCGCGACGGCCCCGCCGACGCCGCCCGTGCCCTGGTGGTGGTGCAGGAGATCTTCGGCGTGAACAGCCACATGCGCAACGTCTGCGCCCGCTTCGCCGCGCAGGGCTACGCCGTCATCGCCCCCGCCCTGTTCGACCGCACCGAACGCGGCGTCGAGCTCGGCTACCAGCCGGCCGACGTGACGCGCGGGCGCGAACTGCGCGGCCAGGTGCCCGCCGAGGGCACGCTGGCCGACATCGAGGCCGCGGCCGCCGCCCTGCCCGCCGGCGCCAGGCGCGGCATCGTCGGCTATTGCTGGGGCGGCACGGTGGCCTGGTGGGGCGCCACCCGCAGCACGAGCTTCGCCGCGGCCTGCGGCTGGTACGGCGGCGGCATCGTCGCCTCGAAGGACGACGCCACGCGCTGCCCGGTGCAGCTCCACTTCGGCGAGAAGGACGCCTCCATCCCCATGGCCGACGTGGACGCCATCCGCGCCGCCCAGCCGGAGGTCGGGATCTTCGTCTACGCGGGCGCCCAGCACGGCTTCGGCTGCGACGACCGCGGCAGCTTCAGCGCCCCCGACGCCGCCCTGGCGCAGCAGCGGACCCTGGCCTTCTTCGCGCAACACCTCGGCTGAGCGCCGGCCGGCCCGCGCCCGGCGGGACCGACCGCCGCGGCCGGACGCCGGCAGCATCGCGAAGCATCGATCCCCCGGGCGCGGCCCGCCGGGCCGCCCGGGGGCGGCCGGCCTGCCCGCGCGCGGGCCGGGACGTTCCCTGCCCCGCCCGACCGGGGGAGAGGGTGGGGTGAGGGGGGGGCGCGAAGCGCCAAGCCATCTCTTTGATACGAAGAGGCTTTCCGTCGAGCGCTGCGCGACCTACCCCCCCCCCGACGGCGCACTGCGCCGGCGCTCCCCCGCCAAGGCGGGGGAGGGAGTTTTCTCCGCGCCAGAGCGTGTGCGATTGCCCTGCGCCACCGCCGGCAGACGGTTGCCCCCGCGCCCCGCCGCGCCTATTCCTCCACCCCCCGGGCCGCGACCCCGGACGGACGACGGATGAACGACGCCCTCGCCCCCTTCCAGCGGCTGGAGCACCAGCGCGAGACCTTCCCGGACGGGCTGCAGCTCGATTGCGGCGCGGTGGTCGCCCCGCTGGTCGTCGCCTACCGCACGCATGGCCGGCTGAACGCCGCGCGCAGCAATGCGGTGCTGGTCTGCCATGCCCTGACCGGCGACCAGTACGTGGCGGAGACCCACCCGCTGACCGGCAAGCCTGGCTGGTGGGAAGCCGTCGTCGGCCCCGGCCTGCCGATCGACACGGACCGGTACTTCGTGATCTGCGCCAATGTGCTCGGCGGCTGCATGGGCTCGTCGGGGCCGCCGGAGGAGATGACGGACGCCGAGGGCCGCCCGCAGGGCCGCCCCTGGGGCATCGATTTCCCGTCCGTCACCATCCGCGACATGGTCCGCGCCCAGAAGCGCCTGGTCGATGCGCTGGGGATCACCCGGCTGATGGCGGTGGTCGGCGGCAGCATGGGCGGCATGCAGGTGCTGGAATGGGCCGCGACCTTCCCGGAGATGGTGGTCGCCGCCGCGCCGATCGCGACCGCCACCCACCATTCCGCCCAGAACATCGCCTTCCACGAGGTCGGCCGCGCCGCCATCCATGGCGACCCGGACTGGATGGCCGGGCGCTACTGGGAAGACGGGCGCATCCCCGCCAAGGGCCTGTCGGTGGCGCGGATGGTCGCGCACATCACCTACCTGTCCGAAGCCGCGCTGGGCCGCAAGTTCGGCCGCAAGCTGCGCGGCGCCTCCGCGCTGACCTTCCTGGAGGATGTCTTCGAGGTGGAGAGCTATCTCCGCCACCAGGGCAGCACCTTCGTCCGCCGCTTCGACGCCAATTCCTACCTGACCATCACCCGGGCGATGGACTATTTCGACCTCTCGGCGGAGTTCGGCGGCGAGCTGGGCGCGGCCTTCCGCGGCACGGCCACCCGCTTCCTGGTGGCCTCCTTCAGCTCCGACTGGCTGTTCCCGACGGAGGAAAGCCGCGCGCTGGTGCGGGCGCTGAACGCGGCGGCGGCGAATGTGTCCTTCGTGGAGATTGCCTCCGACAAGGGTCATGACGCCTTCCTGCTGGACGAGCCGGTCTTCCACCGGGCGCTGGGCGGCTTTCTGCGCGGCGCCGCCGAGAGGGTGGGGGCGTAGCAGCCTGCTGGGATCCGGCTCTGGAAGCCCTCTCCCCCCCTTGGGGGGAGAGGGCGTTTCCACAGCCAGCCGCGCGTCCGATCGCCGCAGGGCCGCAGGCCCGGAGGCGTGAATCGGCCGCGCAAAGCGGTGTCGCGCGTCCGATCGCCGCAGGGCCGCAGGCCCGGAGGGGTGAATCGGCCGCGCAAAGCAGTGTCGCGCGTCCGATCGCCGCAGGGCCGCAGGCCCGGAGGCGTGAACCGGCCGCGCCGAAGAAGGATGTTCTGATGCCCGACGCCCCGCAGGAGATCCGCTTCGTCGCGAAGAACATGCGCCTCGACCTCCGCCTGATCGCGGAGATGGTGGCCCCCGGCTCGCGCGTGCTCGACATCGGCTGCGGCGACGGCGCGCTGATCGAGCACCTGACGCGCCAGAAGGGCGCCGACGCCCGGGGGATCGAGATCGACATGGCGGAGGCGACGAAGGCGGTGGCCGCCGGCCTGCCGGTGATCCATGGCGATGCCGACCAGGACCTGGTGCATTACCCGGACGGCGCCTTCGACTACGTGATCCTGTCGCGCACCCTGCAGGCGGTGGAACGGCCGCAATGGGTGCTGCGCCAGATGCTGCGCATCGGCGCGCGGGCGATCGTCAGCTTCCCGAATTTCGGCCATTGGCAGCTGCGCTGGAAGCTGCTGGTCAGCGGGCGGATGCCCGACAACGAGACCTGGGACCGCCCCTGGTACGAGACGCCCAACATCCACCCCTGCACCATCCGCGACTTCTTCGCGCTGTGCGCGATGGAAAGCCATGTGGTGGAACGCTGGCTGGCGGTGGACGACAAGGGCCTGCGCAGCCCCTGGAAGCGCTCGCCCTGGCTGGCCAACCTGTTCGGCGAACAGGCGCTGTTCCTGCTGCGCCGGGAGTGATGCCGTGGGGCTCGGGCCTGGACCCGCGGCCGGGGGCCGGGGCCCCGGGTGGCGCCCGCCGCCGGCGCGGCGAAGCCAGGCGTGCGCCGGCGCCTGGGGGCGGAAGCGTGCCGACGCCCCCGCGGAGCGGTGCCAAGCGCCCGAGGCGACGCCCGCGGCCGGGGGTCAGTTGAGCGGCGAGGGTCTCCGCGCCGTGTCGATCCGGTCCGGCACCAGCGCCGCGGCCATCGCCGCGTGATGCGCCGCCGCGTCGGCCCCCAGCCGCCGGCATTCCGCCTCGACATAGCTCAGCATGAGGAGCAGCGCCGAGCGATCGGCCGCCTGGGGTCCAGTCTCTCCGCCGCTCCTCGACCGCGTCCTGTTGCTGCCCGGCATGTCCATATCGCTGGTCCTGTAGCATGCGCCAATCTGACGATTATCTGATGGCATACGGATCACGGCCGTGTGAAGCCAGAATCGCCGTTTATGACTTTCTACCTACAGTTGTGTGCATTCGGCGCGCTTCCGGGCCTCGACAGGAAGGGTTTCGGCCGGCGACAACAGGTTCCTGCGCGCGCGCGGCCCGCTCGCCCGCTTCGCCCGCCCGAGTCGCGCCCCCGGAGAGACACGCATGCCACGCCGCAGGACCCTGATCGCCGCCGCCGGCGCCGCGCTGGCCGCCCCCCGGGGCGCCCCCGCCCTGGCGCAGACCACAAGCTGGCCGAGCCGACCAATCCGCCTGGTCATCCCCTTCGCCACCGGCGGCACCACCGACATCATCGGCCGGCTGATGGCCGACGAGATGTCGCGCTTCCTCGGCCAGCCCATCGTGGCGGACAACCGCCCGGGGGCCGGCGCCACCCTCGGCACCGGGCTCGCCGCGCAGGCGGCACCCGATGGCTACACGCTGCTGCTCTCCACCATTTCCGGCATGGCGGTCGGCCACACCCTGTACCGCGAGCGCATCCAGTGGGACGCCGACCGCGACTTCGCCCATGTCGCGATGCTGCTCGGCACGCCCTACCTGCTGGTGGTCAACCCGCGCTTCCCCGGCGCGACGCTGGCAGATTACGTGGCGGAGGCCAGGCGCCGGCCGCAGGGGCTGGAATTCGCCACCTCCGGCATCGGCAGCGTGCCGCACCTGCTCGGCCTGCGGCTGGCCCAGGCGGCCGGCATCGGCCTGACCCACATCCCCTATCGCGGCGGCGCCCAGGCCGCGACCGACGTGATCGCCGGCGTGGTGCCCAGCATGATCGACAGCCTGACCGCGGCCAGCGCCAATCTCCGCGCCGGCACGGTGCGCGCGCTGGCCTTCTCCTCCCCCCGCCGGATCGAGGGTTTCTCCGACGTGCCGACCTTCGCCGAGCTCGGCCTGCCGCAGCTGACCGCCGATGGCTGGGCGGGGCTGGCCGCCCCGGCGCGCACGCCGCGCCCCATCCTGGAACGGCTGGCCGAGGCGGTGCGCGCCGCGCAGGCCGCGCCCCAGGTGCAGCGCCGCTTCGCCGAGACCGCGACCCAGCCCGGCCGCGTCTTCCTGGACGATGCGCAGGCCTTCGTCCGCGCCGAGATCGCCGCCTGGGCGCCGGTGGTGCGGCAATCCGGCGCGGCGCCCGAGTAACGGCACGGACCGCACGCGAAAAAAACCCCGGCGGGATGCCCGCCGGGGACCGAGTTGAGGGAGGAAACGTCCAGGAACGTCCCTGCGGCGCCTTGGCGCCCCGGGACATCCATGAGACTAGGCGGGCCGCGATCACGCCGCATTGATGCAAATCAAACCTGCGTCGGCGATCAGGGTCCAGGTTCCACCCCGGGTTTGCCCGCCGCGCCGGATGGCGCGAGGATGCAGGCGCCCGGCAGGGCAGACAGGGAAGGGGAAGCTCCAGAATGGCACGCGTGGCACTCGTCACCGGTGGACAGCGCGGCATCGGCGCCGCGATCAGCGAGGCGCTGCAGGCCGCCGGGCGCAAGGTCGTGGCCTCCTACGCCGGCAACGATGCCGCGGCGCAGGCCTTCACCGAGCGCACCGGCATCCCCTGCGTGAAGTTCGACGTCGGCGATTTCGACGCCTGCGTCGCCGCGGTGGCCAAGGTCGAGGCCGAGATCGGCCCGGTCGAGATCCTGGTGAACAACGCCGGCATCACCCGCGACGCGATGATGCGCAAGCTGACGCGCCAGATGTGGGACGACGTGATCGATACCAACCTCGGCAGCTGCTACAACATGTGCAAGGCGGTGTGGGACGGCATGAACGCCCGCAAGTTCGGCCGCATCGTCAACATCGGCAGCGTCAACGGCCAGGCCGGCCAGCTCGGCCAGGTGAACTACGCCGCCGCCAAGTCCGGCATCCACGGCTTCACCAAGGCGCTGGCCCAGGAAGGCGCGCGCAACAAGATCACGGTGAACGCCATCGCGCCCGGCTACGTGGACACCGAGATGGTGCGCGCCGTCCCCGCCGACGTGCTGGAGAAGATCGTGGCGCGCATCCCGATCGGCCGGCTCGGCAAGGCCGAGGACATCGCCCGCGGCGTCGCCTTCCTGACGGCGGACGAGGCGGAATTCGTCACCGGCTCCACGCTGTCGATCAACGGCGGCCAGCACATGTACTGAGCGGGCGGCGGCGCGGTCGCGCTTTCTCGCCTTCGCCGGGGCGCCGGCCCCGGCGCCCGAAGCCGGGGCGGGCCCGCCGCCTGTCCTCCGGCCGCCGGCCATCTGGCCCAGGACAGCCCCCTTCGCCGGTCGGTCGCACCCGGCCCGGCCGCCGCGGGGGGCGTGCGATCATGCGCGCGAAGCCACGTGCATCGCGGGCGATTTCCCCATGCTCCCACGACGCTTCGCCTCGCGGGCGCCGTCCGACATGTCCGGCGTCGTACCCCCCGCAAAAGCGGGAGAGGGAAAGACACCGCCGACGTCTCCCTCCCCCGCTGTTGCGGGGGAGGGTCGGGGTGGGGGTCTTGCCCCCGCTCGGCGGTCGAGTTCCGCGCCGTTGGCGCGTGGCATGCCGCGGCCACCCACTGGGCCCGAGCGGCACCAGGGTGCGGGCGCGGCCAGCGGCGCCCCCATCCGCCGCCGCCATCCCGCGGCGACCACAGCCAGGACAACCCCGCACCGCGACGGCCCTGCGCGATGAGAGCCGGCCCCCAAGGCGATGCCGGAAGGCCGCACTGCCCGACGGAATCGCCGAAGCCCCGTCCGGGCCGCCGCCTCGGGAAGAACTTCCCCGAACCGTTAAATGTTTTGCATCCGTTTGTCATGAAGCCCGGAGATAGGACGCGCCGCCCCCGAATTGGATGGAGTGCAGGACATGGCGGTCGACGACCGGAACCCCCGCGGCGCGCAGGACGATGCGACGCTGCTCGAGATGCGGCGCCGCGACGCCTTCCGCATCGTCTTCGGCGCCGCCGCGGCCGCCATGGTCGGCCTCGACGAGGCCGAGGCGAGCACCCCGGCCGCCCCGAGCTTCCGCCACGGCGTCGCCAGCGGCGACCCGCGGCTCGAAAGCGTCATCATCTGGACCCGCGTGACGCCGGTGACCAACCGCCAGCTGATGGTGGACTGGCGCGTCTCCTCCACCTCCGACATGGCCAACATCGTCGCCTCCGGCCAGGCCCCGGCCTCGCCGATCCACGACTTCACGGTGAAGGTGGATGTCGAGGGCCTGCAGCCGGGCGGCACCTATTTCTACCAGTTCGCCGTCGGCGGCGTGATGTCCGCGGTCGGCCGCACCCGCACCCTGCCGGCCAATGCCAGCCGCGACCCCGTCTCGCTGGCCTTCTTCTCCTGCGCCAACTACGAGAAGGGCTTCTTCAACGTGTACGGAGAGGCAGCGCGCCAGGCCGACCTGTTCGGCGTCGTCCATCTCGGCGACTACACCTACGAATACGGCGTGGCCGGCTACCTGACGCCCGCCATGGCGCTGAACCCCACCGTGAACTTCGAGCCGCGCCGCGCCGAGCTCGTCCCCGCCACCGAGACGGTCACCCTCGCCGCCTATCGCCAGCGCCTCGCCCTCTACCGCACCGACCCGCAGCTGCAGGCGCTGCACGCGCATTGCCCCTGGTTCTGCAGCTACGACGACCACGAATCCACCAACGATTCCTGGACCGGCGGCGCGCAGAACCACACCCCGGGCGTCGAGGGCGACTGGCAGGCCCGCAAGCGCGACGCGCTGCGCGCCTGGTTCGAATGGATGCCGGTCCGCACGCGCGATCCGCGCTTCGACGGCATGAACAACCCGCAGGCGCTCTACCGCCACTTCAACTTCGGCCGCGTCGCGCGGCTGCTGATGCTCGATTCGCGCCTGGCGGGCCGCGACCGGCAGCTCACCACCCCGGAGTTCCTGGCCGTCTACGGGATCGGCGTGCCGAGCCCCGCGCCGGACATGGTGGATGGCCGCCCGCGCACCCTGCTGGGCAGCGCGCAGGAAGCCTGGCTGGACAGCGAGCTGTCCACCTCCCGCCAGGTGTGGCAGCTGATCGGCAACCAGACCCTGCTGCACTACCAGGGCGCGGCGGACTTCGAGAGCTTCCCCGGCTTCGACGCCCCGACCAAGGCGGCGATCCGCGCCGGGCTCGACGGCCTGTTCGGCGCCGGCGCCGGCGCGCAGTTCGGCCAGCTCGGCATCGCCGGCGGCCCCAACCCGGAAGGCGCCGACACCTGGACCGGCTATCCGGGCGCCAAGAGCCGCCTCTACGCCTCGCTGCTGCGGGCGCGGAACCCGGTCGTGCTCTCGGGCGACAGCCACAATGCCTGGGCGGCCAACCTCGCCGCCGGCCGCACCCCGGTCGGCGTGGAATTCGGCACCGCTTCCGTCACCTCCCCCGGGCTCGAGCAGTTCTTCGCCTTCCCGCGCCAGGTGCTGGAGGCGCTGATGCTGTTCACCTCCAACACCCGCTGGCGCAACGACAAGCTGGTCTTCGCCGACACCGGCCGCCGCGGCTATGTCCGGCTGAACGCCAGCATGACCGAGCTGGTGGCGACCTTCGTGCAGGTGAACACCGTGCTGTCCACCAGCTACACGGTGGATGCCAGCGCTTCCTTCCGCGTGCTGCCCGGCGCGCGGACCATCGCGCCGGTCGCCACCTGACGCATCCCGGCGCGCCGGGGCTGCCCCGGCGCGCCGGATCGGCCAGACTGCGGCGGAGCCCGGAAGGAGCCCGCCGCATGACCCGCCTGGTGCAGTACGAGGACGCCCCGCCGGAAGCCCGCGCCGTGTTCGACGCGATCAAGGCGGCGCGTGGCGTGCCGGACGTCAACAACTTCTGGAAGGCGCTGGCGGTGCACCCGCCGACGCTGGCCCGCACCTGGGACAGCCTGAGCCAGGTGATGGCGCCCGGGGCCCTGAACCCATTGGTCAAGGAGATGCTGTATCTCGCCGCCTCCATGGCGGCGGGCTGCGCCTATTGCATCGCCAGCCACGGCGCCGCCGCGCGCGCCAAGGGGATGACGGACGCGCAGTACGGCGAGTTGCTGGCCGTGGTCGCCATGGCCGCGGAGACCAACCGGCTGGCCGAGGCGCTGCGCGTGCCGGTCGATCCGCGGTTCGACTAACCCGGTTTTTTCGCTTTCCGCACCTTCCGCTTCGCCGCGCCCTTCCGCGTCGCCGCGGCGAGCATCGCTGCCTGTCCGCGGCGGACGGCGTTGGCGGCATGGCCCATCCACCAGCCGGCGGCGCGGTTGGCTGCGGAGAGGAACAGGCTGCGCGGAGTGCCCTTCATTCGCGCCGGAACGCCGTGCCATCGCGCGGGTTCGCGTGGGGCTCGGACCTAGCGACGCGGCGCGACCTCCCCGAACATGATGCCGATGACCTCGGCCACCATGTCGCGCAAGAGATCGGACGAGCAAGCCTGCATGCTCCCGCCGATCGCGTCCTGCCGGCCAAGAAGCTTGGAGACGTAGGGCGAGCGCGCGCCGAGCTCCGCGATGGACGAAAGCTCCCCGGCGGTCAGGTGCTCGAGATGCGCGGCGGCGAGGTTCCGATCCCATTGATCCTGGTAGCGTGGCGCGACCTGCTCGACGGTCTGCGCCAGCAGCGCACGCGCACGGGCGGCCCCGATCTGCGACGACACGATCGCGTATGTCTGGGTGCGGGTCGCGGCCTGCGAGGCCAACACGCCGATGTTTCGGCCGAGGCCTAGGAGCCTGTCCTTGTAACGGGTGAATCCGCTCGACAGCTTGTGCGAGCGGTGATTCGCTGGTCGGCATGACGAAGAGCTTTCGGCCCTGGAAGGTGGACGAGGTCTGGCTGCTAC
>JAIYDD010000162.1 GCA_027487675.1 Acetobacteraceae bacterium
CAGGCTGCGGAAATTCGCCTCGGGAAGCAAAGGGAAAGGTCGAGGGGCTCCGCCCCTCGAGCACCCCGGCAGGAACCTGATGTTCCTGCACCTCCCCTTCATTATTGATATATCTCGTTAACTTCGGGAAGGTCCAGGAAACTCAGTTGCCTGGCGGGTGGGTGCGGGACGGCAGCGCCCTCCCACTGCCTTCGTCCGCCGGCGAATTTCCGCAGCCTGCTAGCGCCGCGAGACCAGCCCCACGACCAGCGCCGTCACCGCCGCGCCCAGCAAACCCTTCTTGACCGTCTGGCCGCGGAGCAACGGCGCCAGCACCGCCGCCCGCGCCGCACCGTCGCCGAGCTGGCGCAGCGCCTCCACCCGCAGCCGCCGCGCATCCTCCGCCACCTGGTCGTGGCCGCGTGCGCGGGCGAGCAGCGCGAAGCCCAGCACGACGAACAGGTCCGCCGCCGCCACCCCCAGCGCCGCGAGCACCGGGCCCTGCGTCTGCGCCAATGCCGCGAAGGCCGCGACATGCAGCATCAACAGAAGCATCAGCGCGAAGACGCAGGCCACCGCCGCCAGCCCCGCCTGGATGCCGCGCGCGCGCGCCTGCCGGCGCAGGTGCAGCGCCTCGGCGTCCCAGGCCGTGCGGGCCAGCCGCAGGAAGCGCATCGGGCCGGTCAGCGCTTGCGGTCGGGATAGACGTAGGTGGCGCCGCCCATCAGCCGCCCGAGCAGGTAGCCGCCGAGCGCGGCGACGCCGATCGCCAGCAGCGGCCTCTCGCGCACGGTGTCGGAGACGGCATGCGCGTTCTCCTCGATGCTTTCGCGTGCGCGGCGGCCGTATTCCTCCACCGTCTCCGCGGCGTCGCCCAGCACGGGCGTCACGCGTTCCTCCATCAGGCGCTCCACCTGGGCGCGCAGGCGGGCGAGCTCGGCGCGCGCATCCTCGGACAGCCGCTGGGCGGAGGCGCCCGCCTCCTCCCGCAGATCGCGCATTCCGTTGGCCGGCTGCGACATGCTGTCGTCTCCTTTCGATCTCGGCAGGGTCGTCCTGCGAACGCGCCCCTCCGCGAAGGGTTCCGGCGCCGGCGCCGGCGGTTGACACCGCTGCCGCCGCCGCCGAGCCTTCGCCCCGCATGGACGCCCCGCTGCTGCGCTTCGAGCGCGTGTCGAAGAGCTACGGCGCCGCGCAGCCGGCGGCACTGTCGGCGCTCGACCTCAATGTCGCGCGCGGCGAGCTGCTGACGCTGCTCGGCCCGTCCGGCTCGGGCAAGACGACGACGCTGATGCTGCTGGCCGGCTTCGAGCTGCCGGATCAGGGCCGCATCCTGCTGGAGGGCCGCGACATCGCGCGCCTGCCGCCGCACCGCCGCGGCATCGGCGTGGTCTTCCAGTCCTATGCGCTGTTCCCGCACATGACGGTGGCCGAGAACGTCGCCTTCCCGCTGGAGGCGCGCGGCATTCCCCGAACGGAACGCGCCGCGCGCGTGGCCCGCGCGCTGGAGATGGTGCGGCTGCCGGCGATGGGCGACCGCCGGCCCGCGCAACTCTCGGGCGGGCAGCAGCAGCGCGTGGCACTCGCCCGCGCGATGGTGTTCGAGCCGCCGGTGGTGCTGCTCGACGAGCCGCTCGGCGCGCTCGACAAGGCGTTGCGGGAGGAGATGCAGCACGAGATCCGCGGCCTGCACCGGCGCCTCGGGCTGACCATGCTCTACGTCACGCATGACCAGGCGGAGGCGCTGACGCTGTCGGACCGCATCGCCGTGCTGGCGGGCGGCAGGCTGCGCCAGGTGGCCCCGCCGCGCGCGATCTACGACGACCCGGCGGACGCCTTCGTCGCCGGCTTCGTCGGCGAGAACAACCGCCTGCCCGGCCGCCTGCGCGCGCTGGCCGATGGCGTCTGCACCGTCGCGCTGGATGGCGGCGGCGATGCGCCGGCGCGCGCCGCGCCCGGGCTCTCGCCCGGCGATGCCTGCCTGCTGATGGTGCGGCCGGAACGCGTCGTGCTCGACGCGCCGGGCGGCCTGCCCGCGACGCTGGCCGAGGCGCTGTTCCAGGGCGACCACATCCGCCTGCGCCTGGCGCTGCCCGGCGGCGCGGAGATGGTGGCGCGCCAGCCCGTGGGCACGCGCGCCGTGCCCGCGCCGGGCGAAGCCGTGACGATCGGGTGGCAGGCCGAAGATGCGCGGGCCTTCCGCGCGGCGCCGGTGACGGTCTAGCCTCGCGCCTGGCAGCTTCGTAGGAGCGGTGGCGATGATGCGACGTGGCTGGATCGGCGCTCTGTGCGCCGCGGGTCTGGCGTCCCTCGGGGCGGCCTTCGGCGCGAACGGCGCGGCGGCGCAGGGCCGCGACCTCACCGTGGTGTCCTGGGGTGGCGCCTACCAGGATGCGCAGCGCGAGGTCTTCTTCCGCCCCTGGCAGCAGGCCAGCCGCCAGCGCCTGCTGGAGGAGACCTGGGATGGCGGCGTCGGCGTGCTGCGCGCGCGCATCCAGTCCGGCGCCAACAGCTGGGATTTGGTGCAGGTGGAATCCGAGGAGCTGCTGATCGGCTGCGAGGAAGGCCTGTTCGAACGCCTCGACTTCGCCGCCATCGGCGGGCGCGACCACTACATCCCCGCCGCGGTGCACGAATGCGGCGTGGGCGCGATCCTCTATTCCTTCGTGCTCGCCTGGGACCGCGCGCGGATGCCGAACGGCCCGCAGGGCTGGGCGGATTTCTTCGACACCCAGCGCTTTCCCGGCCGCCGCGCGCTGCGGCGCGGGCCCAAGACCACGCTCGAGATCGCGCTGCTGGCCGATGGCGTGCCGCCGGCCGAGGTCTACCGCGTGCTGGGCACGGACGCCGGCGTGGACCGCGCCTTCCGCAAGCTCGACACCATCCGCCGCGACCTCGCCTGGTGGGAACGCGGCTCGCAGCCGCCGCAATGGCTGGCCTCGGGCGAGGTCGCGATGACCAACGCCTACAACGGCCGCATCGCCGCGGCGAACGCGACCGATGGCCGCAACTTCGGCATCGCCTGGGCGCAGAACCTCTACACCATCGACAGCTGGGTGATCATGCGCGGCAGCCCGAACCGTGCCCGCGCGCTGGACTTCCTGCGCTTCGTCGGCCAGCCGGAGGTGCAGGCCGGCCTGCCGCCGCGCATTCCCTATGGCGTGACGGCGCGCGCGGCGAACGAACGCATCGCGGCGGATGTGCTGGCGCAGCTGCCCACCGCGCCGGCGAATGCCGGGGCGGCGCTGCAGATCGACGACCGGTTCTGGCTGGACAACCTCGACCGGCTGAACCAGCGCTTCAATACCTGGGTGAGCCGCTGAGCGGCGTGCCGGTGGCCCGGGAGGGGCGCTGCCCCTCCCGTACCCTCCCCGCCAAGGGCCGAAAGGCCCTTGGAACCCACGAGCCGGGCGCCAGCGCCACATGAAGCCGCGCACCGGCGCGGCGCTGCTGGTCGCGCCGCTGCTGCTCGGCCTGCTGGTCGGCTTCGTCGCACCCATCGGCGGCTTCCTGTGGCGCGCGGTGGCGGACAGCGAGGTCGCGTCCGCGCTGCCGCGCACGCTGGCCGCGCTTGCCGGCTGGGACGGCGCCGCCGCGCCCGGCCCGGCCGCCTTCGCCGCGCTGGCCGAGGACCTGCGCGAAGCCCGCGCGCGCGACGCCGAGACCGGCGCCGGCAGCCTCGCCCGCGCCGCCGCGCGGCTGAACGCCGCACTGCCCGGGATGCGCAGCCTGCTGCCCGCCACCGCGCGGCGCGTCGCGGCCACGCCGCGCGGGGATGTCGCGGCTTCGCCGCGCGGGGATGTCGCGGCCACGCCGCGCGGGGATGTCGCGGCCACGCCGCGCGGGGATGTCGCGGCCACGCCGCGCGGGGATGTCGCGGCCACGCCGCGCGGGGATGTCTCCGG
>JAIYDD010000005.1 GCA_027487675.1 Acetobacteraceae bacterium
AATGTTCGCGGACCGACTCTTAACCATCGCCGTCCAGCAGACACCACGTCACCAACTGTTCGCCGTGCAGTGTTTGCGCGCCTTTCTGCGTTTGGTGAGGCGCCTCGATCCGCCGCACTTCGACTTCGATGCCGCAACCGCACCCATTGATGGGCTGAACATCCTCGTTGCCCAGCGAGACGGAGCCGCGCCACGGACGTCGGTCTTTGTGCGCCGCACGTTCAGCTTTCAACACCGTTTTTCGTCGGCCGTGACGCCGATAGTCTTCGACTGCCGCTCTGGACGCGGCTCCAACACCCTCATCCGCGCTGCACCGGGCAACGCATAAGGAAGGGCGCGTGGTTGGACGGGTCACCCCATTGCCGGGCTGGGATCATTCAAACCACGCTGAGACACCCGAACGACCGTTGCAGGTGATACCCCTGCTCGCCTCCCGGCTTCGCGGATACTCGCCCCGGCGTCCAACGCCTCACGGACGCGGTTGATCTTGGCCTCCGGAATGCGGGGGCGCCCGAAGAGCACACCTCGCGCCTTCGCCCTTGCACGGCCAGTCGCAGCCGCCTCTCGGTGCAGCGTGGAACGAACGTCAATCAGAGTCGGGACGGCGGCGAGCAGCGACTCGACTCGCTGCTGATCAGCAGTATCGGCAATCACCAAACCGATCCGCGCTTCGGCGATGACGGTCAGAAAACGGAGCACGCCCGACCATGTCGTCCCGAGACGACAGATAGACGCCGTCACCACGGTCGAGACCCGGCGCTCCTCGACGCTGCGCAGCAGGGCGGCGCGCCCGGTTGTGCCTCGACCGGGACCATCCGTGTAGATGCGGCTGAGCTTGAGCCCCTCGCGCCGCGCCAGTTCCACGACGGCTGCACGCTGCTCGTCGGCGGAGAGCGGGAAGCCCGGCGCGGGGCGGATGTAGCCGAAGGTGCTCATGGGTTGCGGGGAGAGAATGCCGCACCTCCGGCATCCGTCCAGCGGAAAGCTGGTAGGGGTCACCCCGCCGTCGAGAATGCGTCCGCCAAGCAACGGCTCCGGACATTTGGAACAGCTTTGGGCGGTCGATGGGACACCGGGAGCCCATAACCGCACCGGCGGCCCTACACGATGAGGTTCGGTAATGGCTCTGACCAACTGCGCCGCCGCTCGTGAACTCGGCGCTCGCCAGATGCGCCCTTCATCGGCCTGATGCGGACGCGGAAAGGCTCGATGCCGCGCCGACGCAGAGCCAGCGTGACGTCATCCTCCTTGGACAGCCCCGCACCATCCTGAGCATCGTGGTCGGACCGACAGGCATCGGCCTCGACCAGAACTGCACGGCCGGCAGCACGGTGCCGACCACGGTCGCGGTCGCGGTCACGGCGACGGTGCTGGCCATGGCCATGATGCCGCGCCTCTCCACCATCAGGGCCGGCGCTGAACCCGTCCGGGACGCCGGCAGCTACTCGGGCCGCCGAACTCGCTGTGCCGGCCGCATGACCGGCCTGTGCCCGTCTCGGCAGCCGTGGGCAGCAGCATGGCCACCCGGCCGGGGCAGCCCATAGCGGGGTATCCGGTCATCTCACGAGGATAACTCCCGGCGGCGCCGCCTTGGGACCGAGGCGCGATGCACATCACCGGCACCCGCACCGCCCATGGGCTCGGACGGCGGGCAGCGCCGCCGCCATGGAGGCGACGCCGTGAAGGCCGTCCGGGCGACCGTGACGGTCGCCATGTCGCCGGCCGATCAGGCCCGGAATCGCCTAAGCCATTGAAGTGGCGAAGGGGCCGCCAGAACGTGCCACGACAGGTGCCACGAGGGCCGCCCGCCAAAAAAGAAAGGCCCGCGAACCCATTGGATTCGCAGGCCAAGTCAAACAGGGAGGCTTCACGTCTGGGAGACGAGGGGTTCGGCAGAAGTCCCGAATGACCCTGTCCCGGCGTCGCCGCCGGAACACCATGAGAATAGTGTGCGGTGCCGCATGCGGGATTGGTGAAAAACCGCGACCGGCCATGCAGGCGTCGCATGACACGACCGCTGCCCCGCCCGCGGCGCGGGCGAAACGCCGGTCATGGCCCGGCCGGGCGCGACGCCCCATGGGCGCTAAACCATGATCGGCGAGGAGTGAATCGCCGATCATGGCCTAGCTCATTGTTTTGTCGCGTGATTCACGCCTCCGGGCGGTCCGCCCTTCGGCGATCACGCACGAACAGGCTGCGGAAATTCGCCGGCTGAAGAAGGCAGCGGGAGGGCGCTGCCCTCCCGCACCCACCCGCCAGGGTCGGTCGCCAAGGGCGACCGACGAGTTTCCTGGGCCTTCCCGAAATTAACGAGCTATATCAATAATTAAGGGGAGGTGCAGGAACATCAGGTTCCTGCCAGGGTGCTCGAGGGGCGGAGCCCCTCGACCTTTCCCTTTGCGTCCCAGGGCTGATTGCCGCAGCCTGTTAAGTCAGCGCCCATGGCGCGATGCCCCCCATGGTCCCGGCTGTCGCATGGTCGCGGCCGGGCCGTGACGCGCCCGCTTCCCGGGGTCCCCGCCGCCGCGTGGCCGCCCGCTACTGCGCCGCGATGCGCGCCGGCGCCGCCAGCTCCGCCACCAGGAAGTCGCGGAACACCGCGACGCGCTTCGAATGGCGCAGCTCCTCCGGGTAGACGAAATAGGCCTCGATGCGCGGTGCCTTGACCTCGGGCAGCACATGGACCAGCCCGTCCAGCTCCTCGCCCATGTAGTCGGGCAGGGCGGCGATGCCGAGGCCGCTCTTCACCGCCTCCAGGATGCCCGGCAGGCTGTTCATCTCGAGCACCGCGCGGCGCGGCGAGCCGGGGCGGCGGCCGGCTTCCACCAGCCAGTTCACGCTCTCGACCGGCGGGCGGTAGTCGCCATAGACGATCAGCCGGTGGGCATCGAGGTCCTCCGCCCGCGCCGGCATGCCCATGCGCTTGAGGTAGTCGGGCGCGCCGCAGACCCGCCAGCCGAAGCCGCCCAGGTTGCGCTGGATCAGGTCGGGCTGGCGCGGCGGGTGCATGCGGATCGCCACATCGGCCTCCCGCATCGCGAGGTCGAGGTCGGCATCGTCCAGCAGCACGGTCAGCGTCACGTCCGGGTGCAGGTGCAGGAAGCGGTGCAGGCGCGGCGCCAGCCAGACGCTGCCGAAGCCGGTGGTGGTGGTGACCTTGAGCCGGCCCGTCGGGCGTTCGCGGCTTTCGGTCAGCAGCGCCTCCGTCATCGCGAGCTTCGCAAAAACCTCCCGCACCGAGCGGTTCAGCGTCTCGCCCTGCTCGGTCAGGATCAGGCCGCGGGCGTGGCGGTGGAACAGCGGGACCTGCAGCGCCTCCTCCAGCGCCTGGATCTGCCGCGACACCGCGGATTGGGAAAGGTTCAGCGTCTCGCCGGCATGGGTGAAGGACCCGGCCTCGGCGACCGCGTGGAAGACGCGCAGCTTGTCCCAGTCGAGCGGCATGCCCGCGGCGTCTCCCTGATCCTTCCCCGGCCGCGCGGCGGCGGCGGAGCGCGGCCGGCCGGCGGCGCGGCGCGCGACTCGGCGGCCAGTCTAGCCGAACCGGCCCGCCATGCACGGGTCGATCATGGGCCATGCGATGGCCGCAGGCCAAGTCATGGAGTTGCTGTCTTTCGCGCCGGCGCCGCCCGGGCGTCAGTCCCAGGCCCCGACGGCCGGCGCCGCTTCCGGCATGTGGGCCAGGAACTTCTCCGCCTCCAGCGCCGCCATGCAGCCGGTGCCGGCGGCGGTGACCGCCTGGCGGTAGATGCGGTCCTGCACGTCGCCGGCGGCGAAGACCCCGGGGAGGGAGGTGCGCGTGCTGCCCGGCTCGGTCAGGATGTAGCCCTCCGCGTCCATCGCCAGCTGGCCGCGGAACAGGGTGGTGGCCGGGTCGTGGCCGATCGCCACGAAGACGCCCTGCACGGGCAGCTCGGACCTCTCCCCGGTCTTCAGGTTGCGCAGCGCCAGCGCGCGGGCCACCGGCATCCGGCCGGAGGTGTCGGCCAGCACCGCCTCGGCCGCGGTGTCCCACACCACGCGGACATTGGCCTTGGCGAACAGCCGCTGCTGGAGGATGCGCTCCGACCGCAGCTGGTCGCGCCGGTGCACCAGCGTCACCTGGCGGGCCAAGTTCGAGAGATAGAGCGCCTCCTCCGTCGCGGAATTGCCGCCGCCGATCACGGCGACGTCCTTGCCCCGGAAGAAGAAGCCGTCGCAGGTGGCGCAGGCGGAGACGCCGAAGCCCGACAACTCCTTCTCGCCGGGGATGCCGAGCCAGCGCGCCTGCGCGCCGGTGGCGATCACCACCGCCTCGGCTTCGTAGCGCGTGCCGGAATCGCCTTCCGCCACGCAGGGGCGGCGGGAGAGGTCGCAGCGCGTGACCACGTCGTGGACGATCTCGGCGCCGACATGGGCGGCCTGGGCCTGCATCTGCTCCATCAGCCAGGGGCCCTGCACGGGCTCGGCGAAGCCCGGGAAGTTCTCGACCTCCGTCGTGATGGTCAGCTGGCCGCCCGGCTGCAGCCCGGCGACGACGATCGGCTTCAGCCCGGCGCGGGCGGCGTAGATCGCGGCGGTGTAGCCGGCCGGGCCGGCGCCGATGATCAGCAGGCGGGTGCGACGTGTCTCTGCCACTTGGGTCCGGCGTCCATCTGCAGGGCGGGTCGGCGGAGCATATCAGGCGCGGGCGGCGGCGCCTCAACCGCCGGCGGCGAAAAACCGCGCCGGCGTCCTTGCAAAACTTTAATGTGGAATGATATTTCCGACTGCATGCGTGAGGAATGGCCGAGGGTATCGATGAGACGCTTTGCGCTGCCCGATCTGGACGATGTGGACCGGCAGATCCTGGCCGAACTCCAGGCCGATGGCCGGATGACGAATGTCGAGCTGGCCCGCCGCGTGGGACTCTCCGCGCCGCCCTGCCTGCGCCGCGTGCGCCGGCTGGAGGAGCAGGGGATCATCCGCGGCTACCACGCCGACCTGGACCCGCAACAGCTGGGATGGCAGATCACCTTCTTTGCCCTGGTCGGGCTGGAGACGCAGAAGGAGGCGGTGCTGACCGCCTTCGAGCGGATGGTGACGTCATGGCCGGAAGTGCGGGAATGCCACATGATCCGCGGCGGGGGCGACTTCCTGCTGCGCCTGGTGGCGCGCGACACCCAGCACGAGAACGCGCTGACCTCGCGCCTGACGGAAGCGCCGCATGTGCTGCGGGTGCAGACCATGCCGACCATCCGCACCGCGCGCGACATCTCGGGCGTGCCGGTGGACCGGGAGGCGGTGCCGGCCTGACCGGCCGCGCCCAGGCCGGCCGTCGCGTCGCGCGGCCGCGCCCGGAAGGCCGGGTCGCCGGTGCCCTGGCGCTGGCCGCCGGCCTCGTCCTGCTGCCCGGCGCGGCACCGGCCCAGTCGCCCGCCGGGGCGCCGGCCGGGGCCTCGGCCGGGGCGCCGATCCAGCTGCCGGCCGGGGCGCCGATCCAGCCTCCGGTCGAGGTCGCCTGCCCGATCGGCTTGCCCTTCGGCGTCACCTGCTGGCGCGGCCAGGACGCCAATGGCGCGCATGTGCTGCTGGCCCGGCCGCAGGCCTGGAACGGGCGGCTGCTGGTGCATGTGCATGGCGGGCCGCGCATGGCGCCGCCGCGGCCGACCACCTCGGACGAGGACCTCCAGCGCTTCCCGGAATTCGTCGCCGAGGGCTGGGCCTTCGCCGCCAGCAGCCGCCGCGCCGCCGGCTTCGGCGTGACGCGCGGCGCCGAGGACGCGGACGGCGCGCGGCGCATGGCGACCGACCTGTTCGGCCCGCCGCGGCTGACCGTGCTGCACGGCCAGTCCTTCGGCGGCGCCGTCGCCGCGAAAGCCATCGAGGCGCTGAACGAGCCCGGCCCGGATGGCCGCCGCCCCTGGGACGCGGCGCTGCTGACCTCCGCCGTGCTGGCCGGGCCGACGCGCGCCTACGACATGCGCATCGACCTGCGCGCCGCCTTCCAGGCGGTGTGCGGCACCCATCCCGCGCCGGAGGAGGCGCCCTATCCGCTCGGCCTGGGCCTCGCGCCCGGCCAGCAGATGGCGCGCGAGGAGGTGGTGGCGCGGCTGCAGGCCTGCACCGGCGCCGACCGCCCGGCGGCCGAGCGGACCGAGGCCCAGGCGCGCGCCGCCGCCGATCTCTCCGCCGCCAGCCGCGTGCCGGAAGCGGCGCTGGCCGGGCATCTCTGGTGGGCCACCCAGATCTTCGCCGACATCTCCCGCAACGTGACCGATGGCCGCAGCCCCTTCGGCAACATCGGCGTGGTCTATCGCGGCACCTCGGACGACGCCGCCTTCAACGCCCGCGTGCCGCGCGTGGCGGCCGACCCGGTCGCGGTGGCGATCCTGCGCGCCGACGGCGACCCCACCGGCCGCGTCGCAATCCCGGTGCTGAACATGCACGGGCTGGGCGACGCCACCGTCTTCGTCGAGCACCAGAGCGCCTATCGCGAGACGCTGGAAGCCGCCGGCAACGGCGCCCGCCTGGCGCAGGTGACGATCGACGAGGCGGAGCACAACAAGATGTCGCCCGTGCTCTACGCCGCGGCGATCGGCGCGCTGGCCGACTGGGCGGAAGGCGGCCACCGCCCCGGCCCGGCGGAGTTCCTCGCCCGCTGCGAGGGCCTGCGCGGCGCCTACCAGGGCGAGTGCCGGGTGGTGCTGGACCGGCTGCCGCAGGCCTGGGAGGAGCGGGTGAACCCGCGCGGGCTGCGGGCCATGGCGGGGCGCTGAGGGCCGCGGCCCCCCACGGCACGCCGCCGCGCGCCCCGGTTGCATCCCGGCGGCGCGATGCAGCCCCGGGGCGCCGGATGTTCCGGGACTCGCGCAAGCCTTGTGTCGGCGGCGCGCCGGTTCCTTAAGCATCGCGTGAGCCCCCATCGCCGCTCGCCGACGTCGCGCCGGCCCATCCACCTGCCGCGGCGCGCGGCGGCTGCCCTGTTCCCCCACGGCGCCTCCGCCTGGCCGCGCGCCGCCGATGCGCTGCTGCTGGCCTGCGTGCTGCTGCCCGCGCTGATCTTCGGCGGCGTCGCCCTGCACGACCACGGCCGCGCGCTGGACGCGGCGGGGCGGGAGACGCTGGCGACGCTGGATGCGCTGCACGCCCATGCCGAGCGCACGCTGCTGTTCCAGGCCCTCGCGCTCGGCGCGACCGAGGACCGGCTGCACGGCCTGACGGATGCGGAGATCCGCGCCCCTGCCTCCGGCCTGCACGGCTTCCTGGCCGGGCTGCGCCGCCATGCCGGGGGCGAGATCGGCATCGTGGTCTTCGACGCGGAAGGCCGGCCGCTGGTCGAATCCGACCGCGCCATGCCGCCCGAGGTCTCGGTCGCCGACCGCGACTATTTCCGCCACCACCGCGACACGCCGGGCACGGCGCCGCGGCTCGCCCAGCCGCTGCGCAGCCGCGCCAACGGGCAGGAGATCCTGCTGGTCACCATGCGGCGGGAAAGCGCGTCCGGCGATTTCGCGGGCGTCATCGCCGCCGGCGTGCGCCGCGCCACGCTGGCGGATACCTGGGCGCGCGCCGCCCCGGCGCCCGATGCCGCGGTCACGCTGTTCCGCCGCGACGGCACGCTGCTGCTGCGCCATCCCCGCCCAGGGCCGGACACCCCGCCGCGCTTCGACCCGCAGGGCTGGGTGATGCGGGCCGTGGCGGCGGGGGCGGAGCGGCAGTTGCTCGCCGGTCCCTCCCCGGTGGACGGCACGCAGCGGATCTTCGGCTTCCGCGCCATCGCCCGCTTCCCGGACCTGCTGATCGCGCATGGGGTGAGCCGCGACCAGGTGCTGGCCGCCTGGCGGGGCCGGGTGTGGGTCTATGGCGCCTTCGCCGCGGTGGCGACGCTGGCGCTCGGGCTGGGCGGGCTGTTCGCGCGCGGCCGGGCGCGGGCGCTGCGGGCGCTGGCCGAGACGCTGGAACGCCGCGTCGAGGCGCGCACCGCCGAGGCCCGCGACGGCGAGGCGCGGGTGCGCTTCCTGGCCGGGGAGGTCGACCACCGCGCCAAGAACCTGCTGGCCGTGGTGCAGGCGACGCTGCGCCTGACCCCGCGCCACGACGCCGAGGCCTATGCGCGCGCGGTGGAAGGCCGCATCGCCGCGCTGGCCCGCGCGCAGACCCTGCTGGCCGAGGATCGCTGGCAGGGCGCGGAGCTGCGCGCCGTGCTGGCGGCGGAGCTGGAGCCCTTCCTGGGCCCCGGTCGCGGCGCCGCGGTGCTGGACGGCCCCGCCCTCGCCCTGCCGCCCGAGGCGGTGCAGCCGCTGGCCATGGCGGTGCATGAGCTGGCGACGAATGCCGTGAAGCACGGCGCGCTGTCCGTGCCGGGCGGGCGGCTGCGCATCGGCTGGAGCGTCGATGCGGCGGGGCTCGAGCTGCGCTGGGCGGAGACCGGCGGCCCCGCCCTGGCGGGCGCCCCCTGCCGCCGCGGCTTCGGCACCCGCGTGCTGGACGGGGTGATCCGCGGCCAGCTGGGCGGGCAGGCGGCGCTGGACTGGCGGCCGGAGGGGCTGCGCTGCACCCTCCGCGTGCCGGCCGCGCGGCTGACGGGCGGCGGGCTGCGCGGGGGGGCGTGATCGGCCGGGGCGCGGGCCGGGCCCGGGATCCAGCGGCGCCGCCCCGATCCCGTGCGGCGTGATCGCGCGGGCGCGGGCCGGCCCGAGATCCAGCGGCGCCGCCCCGATCCCGTGCGGCGTGATCGCGCGGGCGCGGGCCGGGCGGTGCGCCCCCGCGGCCCGGCCTGGCGGCCCGGGCTGCCGCCGCGTGCCCGCGGGCGGCGCGGCCGGCGGGGATTGCCGTGCCGGACCTCGCCCCGGTGGCCGATGCGCGGATGCAGGGCACCGCCGCCGCTGGCCGGGCCCCGTGGCGGAGCGCGCGACGCCGCCGGGCATCCCCCCGCCGGCGGGGCCGCGACGCGGCGGGCCGCCGCACCGCCGGCCGCCCCGCCACGGC
>JAIYDD010000100.1 GCA_027487675.1 Acetobacteraceae bacterium
CGCCGGAGGCGCGCGGGACCATTGCTCCGCCGGAGGCGCGCGGGACCATTGCTCCGCCGGAGGCGCGCGGGACCATCGCTCCGCCGGAGGCGCGCGGGCCCATCGCTCCGCC
The DNA here is from genome assembly GCA_027487675.1 of Acetobacteraceae bacterium. Lineage (GTDB taxonomy): Bacteria > Pseudomonadota > Alphaproteobacteria > Acetobacterales > Acetobacteraceae > Falsiroseomonas. The sequence continues at coordinate 113 of JAIYDD010000100.1, forward strand.
GGAGGCGCGCGGGACCATCGCTCCGCCGGAGGCGCGCGGGAACATCGCCGCCATTCCGCCCGGCTACTTGATCCGCGGCCACGGCGCCTATGTATGGGCGCCCGACATGCCCACCGCCCTGCTCCGGCTGGAGGCGCTGGAATTCATGCTCTCCTGCGAAGTGGAAGAGAGGATGCTCGCCCGATGAGCCGCCTGACGATCTGGGACGCCGCGACCAACGCGCAGATCCTGGCCACCGAGGACCCCGACCGCATCGCCGCCGAGCTCAAGGCCGTCGGCGTGCGCTTCGAACGCTGGCCACTGGCCGAGCTGCCCGCGGATGCCGCGCCCGACGCGATCCTGGCCGCCTACCTCCCGCATCTCGACGCCTTCCTCGCCTCGACCGGCGCGGGCACGGCGGACGTCATCAAGCTGACGCCCGACCACCCGCAGAAAGACGCGATGCGCGCCAAGTTCCTGTCCGAGCACACCCACACGGAAGACGAGGTGCGCTTCTTCCACGCCGGCACCGGCAACTTCGTGCTGCACCTGGATGGAAAGGTCTACGACGCCCATTGCGGCGCCGGCGACCTGATCAGCGTCCCCGCCAATTCCAGGCACTGGTTCGACGCCGGCGAGACGCCGAGCTTCGCCGTGGTGCGCGTCTTCACCGACACCTCCGGCTGGACGCCCCACTACACCGGCACCGACATGGCCGCGCGGTTCCCTGCGGCGACGGCGTGATCCCGGTTTGGGGTGGGCGCGCCCTGGGAGGGGCGCTGCCCCTCCCACACCCACCCCGCCGGGGACCGTGGCGGTCCCCGGACCCCAGCCGTGAGTTTTTTGTCGTGCTTTGGGGAGGGGGCCTCAGGGGTTCGCCAATGGCGCACGATCACCTGGCCCCCTCCCCAAAGCACGACCAACTGATGACGGGTCCAGGGGCGGCACGCTCCTGGCGGGTGGGGTCCGGGGAGGGCAGAGCCCTCCCCGGAGCGCAGCCTCCCCGAACACAGGGACTACGCCATCCGCATGCTCATTCTCACCGACATCGAGGGCACCACCAGCGCCATCGCCTTCGTCAAGGACACGCTGTTTCCCTTCGCCGAGGCCGCGCTGGACGGGTTTCTGGACGCGCGCGGCGCGGAGCCCGAGGTGGCGGCGATCCTGGCCGAGGTCCCGGGTCCCGATCCGCGCGCGACGCTGCGCGACTGGATGGCGCGCGACGTGAAGGCGACGCCGCTGAAGTCGTTGCAGGGATTGATCTGGCGCGCGGGGTTCGAGGATGGGCGCCTGCGCGGCCATCTCTGGCCCGATGTCGCGCCCTGCCTCAGCGCCTGGCACGCCGCGGGGCATGGGCTGGCGGTGTTCTCCTCCGGCTCGGTGGAGGCGCAGCGGCTGCTGTTCGGCCATTCGGTGGCCGGCGACCTGCGGCCGCTGTTCCGCGGCTTCTTCGACACCCGCACCGGCCCGAAGCGGGACGCCGCGGCCTACGCCGCGATCGCGGCCGCACTGGCCGAGGCGCCGGCGGGGATGCTGTTCCTCTCCGACGTGGCGGAGGAACTGGACGCCGCCGCCGCCGCCGGCCTTCGCACCTGCCAGCTGGTGCGCGCCGAGGACGGCACGCAGCCTTCCGGCCGCCACCCCGAGGCAGCCGACTTCCCGGCCGTGGCGCGCCGCTTCGGCCTGCCGCTGCCGCCGGGGTGACAGGCCGCGCGGCCACGCGCTAGATGCCCCCGACCGGGGCGGGAGAGCCGCATGCTGACCTCCTACAGCGTGGCCGAGGGCCGCCTCTCCGTCCGTGACGGACTGCCGCAGGCCGAGGCCCTGGCCAGCGCCGTCTGGATCGACCTGCTGAACCCGACGGTGGAGGAGGAGCATGCGGTGCAGACCGCGCTGCGCCTCGAGATCCCGACGCGGGAGGAGATGGAGGAGATCGAGAGCTCCTCGCGCCTCTATCGGGAGGAGGATGCGCTGTTCCTGACGGCGAACTTCCTCTACGGGGTCGAGGGCGGCGAGTATGGCTCGACGCCGATCACCTTCGTGCTGACCAACCAGTCGCTGGTGACGGTGCGCTACCAGACGCCCAAGGCCTTCAGCGTCTTCGCCGTGCGCTGCCAGAAGATGCCCGCGCTGCTCGCCTCGCCGGACGGCGTGATGCTGCACATGTTCGAGCAGGTGGTGGACCGGCTGGCGGACATACTGGAGCGGGTCGGCAACGACATGGACCGCGCCTCCTCCGCCGCCTTCCGCAGCGCGCGCGCCAACATCAAGGCCAACAAGCGCGACGCCGACCTGCGGGAGGCGCTGATCACGCTCGGCCAGGTCGGCGAGGTGACGACGCGGGCCAGCGAGACGCTGCTCGGCCTGTCGCGCATCCTGACCTTCGTGGGGGCGGAGAAGGCGACGGCGGTGCGCAAGGAGAACCAGGGCCTGATCAAGACGCTGGTGCGCGACGTGCGCAGCCTGGTCGATCACGCCGGCGTGCTGAACGGCAAGGCGAACTTCCTGCTGGATGCCGTGCTCGGCATCATCAATGTCGAGCAGATGAACATCATCAAGACCTTCACCGTGGTGTCCGTCGCGCTGATGCCGCCGACCCTGATCGCCAGCATCTACGGCATGAACTTCGCCTACATGCCGGAGCTGTCGCAGGCATGGGGCTATCCGGCGGCGCTGCTGCTGATGGTGTGCTCGGCGCTGGGGCCGGTGCTGTATTTCCGGCGGAAGGGCTGGCTCTGACCCGCGCGGCGCTGCTGGCGGCCGCGCTGCTGGCCGCGGCGTCGGCCGCGGCTTTGCCTGGCGCGGCCTCGGCCGCAGCTTTTCCCGGCGCGGCCTCGGCCGCGACGTTGCCTGGCGCGGCCTCGGCCGCGACGTTGCCTGGCGCGGCCTCGGCCGCGACGCAGACCCCGCCCGCCTGCCCTGATCGCGGCCAGCCGCTGGTGCGCGTCACGCTCTCCGACCCCGAGCCGCGCCTGCTGGCGCCGCGGCCGGCGCGGGAACTGCGCGCGCAGGCCGGCGCGTCGGAAGGGCCGGTGCACCTGCACCATCTCGGCCTGACGCTGTCGCGCGTGGAATGGCAGAGCGACATCGTGGTGCGCAGCCAGGGTGCGCAAGCCGGCCCGGTCTGCGCCGTGCCGGCCGAGGTGCGCGTCGTGCTGCGCCACGCCGAGCACGCCATCCGCCTGGCGCGCGAGATCCCGGCCGAGAGCTGCCTGGCGCGGGAGGTGATGGCGCATGAGCACCGCCACGTCGCGGTGAACCGCCGCACCCTGCAGGAAGCGGCCACCGAGCTGCGCGGCCTGGCCCGGGGCTGGGCGGCCTCCGCCGAGGCGACGGCGCCCGACATCGCCGCCGCCGCCGCCACGCTGCAGGACGACCTGGCGCGCACGCTGGAACCGGCGCTGGAACGGCTGCGCCAGGCCCGCGCGGCGGGCCATGCCGCGATCGACACGGCCGAGGAATACGAAAGGCTGGGCCGCGTCTGCCCGGCCGACCAGCGCCGGCTGCGGGCGGCGCTGGGCGGGTAGCGCGGCGGCCCGGGCGGCACCCGGCCGCCATGCCGTTGACGGCGCCCGCGCCTTGGGCGTTTGTGTGCGGCGCACCCTGCAACCGAGGTCCGCCATGGCACGCACCCACCGCATCGCCCCGACCCCCGAGACCGTGCGCTTCGGCGCCTTCGACGCGGCCTTCCCGCCGGTGGCCTCGGTCGACAGCGGCGACCTGGTGGTCCTGGAATGCGTCTCGGGCGGGCCGGAGACGCTGCCGCCGCCCGAATCGGGGCTGACGCCGCCGCCGGCGCTGGCCGCCATCCACGCCGCCAACCTGCCGCGCATGGGCCCGCACATCATCACCGGTCCGGTCGAGGTGAAGGGCGCCGAGCCCGGCGACGTGCTGCGCGTGGACATCGAGAAGATCGAGCTCGGCAACGATTGGGGCTTCTGCGGCTTCCGCCCGCTGTTCGGCACGCTGCCGGAGGATTTTCCCTACGCCCGCATGCTGCACATCCCGGTGGACAAGGCGGCGATGACCTGCACGGTGCCCGTCGGCCCCGGCGTGACCATCCCGCTCAGCCCCTTCTTCGGCGTGATGGGCGTCGCGCCGCCGCCGGCCTGGGGGCGGCTGTCCACCAAGGAACCGCGCGCGCATGGCGGGAACCTCGACAACAAGGAGATCGGCGAGGGCGCGACGCTGTGGCTGCCGGTGCACACCGCCGGCGCGCTGTTCTCGGCCGGCGACGGCCATGGCGTGCAGGGCGATGGCGAGGTCTGCATCAACGCGCTGGAGATGTGCCTGACCGGCCATTTCCGCCTGACGCTGGAGAAGGGCGGCGGCGCGGCCGACCCGGCGCTGCGCTTCCCGCGCGCCGAGACCCGGACCCACTACATCTCGATGGGGATGCACGAGGATCTGGACCTCGCGATGAAGCAGGCGCTGCGGGAGATGATCGGCTTCATCGTGGCGCGGATGAACGTGAGCGCGGCCGATGCGTATCAGCTCTGCTCGCTGGCGGTGGATTTCCACGTCACGCAGACGGTGAACGGCGAGAAGGGCGTGCACGGGATGCTGCGCAAGGGGCTGCTGTTCTGACCCCGCCGCGTGCGGGCAGCCCCCCGCGCCGGCCGGGGTGGGGATCTGTCCACAGCTTTTCGTTCCGATGACACCACCAAGAACTTGTGTCGCTACCCCACGTTGGCCTACCGTATGTGGTGTCCGGGGCAGCGGAGTCTGGCGGCATGGATTGGACCGAAGAGGCGATCGAGCGCCTCAGGGCGCTCTGGGCCGAAGGCCATTCGACGGCGGAGATCGGCCGCCGCATGGGCATCTCGAAGAATGCGGTGGTGGGCAAGGCGCACCGCCTGAACCTGCCGGCGCGCCCGAGCCCGATCCGCCGCGATGGCGCGGGCGAGGCGCGGCCGCAGGCCGCCCCGCGCCCGGCGCGCGTCGCCGCGCCCTCGCCGCGCAGCACGCTGCCGCCCGTCGCGCCCGCGGCCGTGGCGGCGCCGAAGCCCGCCCCGGCGGTGGTGCGCCCGTTCCCGCGTGCCTCCGCGCGGGCCTGCTGCTGGCCGATCGGCGAGCCGGGCACGGCCGGCTTCCGCTTCTGCTCGGCCGAGGCGTTGACCGCCAAGCCGTACTGCGCCGAGCACGCGGCAGTCGCCTATGTGAAGGTCCGCGACCGGCGCGAGGACGCCGCCTGAAGGGCCGGTCCGGCGGCGGGCGGGGCCATTCCGCCCGCGCCCGCCGGACAAGCCCCTTCACCTTCGCCTCGCGCTCCCCCATCCTTGCCCGAGGGGCCCGCGCTGCGGGCCGCACATCGATGGGACAGGGCATGCGCATCCTGCTGGCAGAACCCCGCGGCTTCTGCGCCGGCGTCGTCCGGGCGATCGACATCGTGGAGCGCGCGCTGGCCCTGCATGGCGCGCCCGTCTATGTCCGGCACGAGATCGTCCACAACCGCCACGTGGTGGAGGATCTGCGCGCCAAGGGCGCCGTCTTCGTCCGCGAGCTGGACGAGGTGCCGGAAGGCGCGCTGACCATCTTCTCGGCGCATGGCGTGGCCCGCGCGGTCGAAGGCGCGGCGCGCGACCGCGGGCTCGACGTGCTGGACGCCACCTGCCCGCTGGTCACCAAGGTGCATGTCGAAGGCCGGCGCTACGTGAAGGATGGCCGCGTGGTGATCCTGATCGGCCATGCCGGCCATCCGGAGGTGGAGGGCACGCTCGGCCAGATCGACGGCGAGGTGCACCTGGTGGCGCATGCCGCCGACGTCGCCGTGCTGCCGATCGACCCGGCCCGGCCGGTCGCCTATGTCACGCAGACCACGCTCTCGGTCGACGACACCCGCGCGGTGATCGAGGCGATCAAGGCCCGCTTCGACGACGTGGTGGGCCCGGGCACGCGCGACATCTGCTACGCCACGCAGAACCGCCAGACGGCAGTGCGCGACCTCGCCGCGCAATGCGACGTGGTGCTGGTGGTCGGCGCGGCGAACAGCAGCAACAGCAACCGCCTGCGCGAGATCGCGGAGGAGTGCGGCGCGCGCGCCTTCCTGATCGCGGATGCCGGCGCGCTCAGCCATGCGATGGTGGCGGGCGCGCGGGCGGTGGGCGTCACCGCCGGCGCCTCCGCGCCCGAGCGGCTGGTGGAGGAGGTGGTGGCCACCCTGAAGGCGCTGGGGGCGAGCGATGTCGCGGCGCTGCCCGGCATCGTCGAGGATGTCAGCTTCCGCCTGCCCTCCCGCCTGACCGCCTGAGACGCCGGAGACCTTCGAGCATGGCCGCGCCCGACCTCGCGCTGCACGCGCTTGCCGTCCAGGCCGCCTTCCACGAGGCGCGTCTGGCGCATACCCCGGACCCGGAGCCGAACCGCATCGGCGAACTGCACACCGAGGCCGAGCGCAAGCGGATCAGCGAATGCCTCGAAGCCGCCTTCGACGGGCTGGTCGCCGCGCTGGCGCCGCCGCTGGTGCTGGAGGTGGGCGCGCATGCCGCCGACTTCGCCCGCCGCTGCCGCAAGGCGCTGCCCGGGTCGCGCATCGTCGCCTTCGAGGCGCATCCGCGCGTGCATGCCCGCTTCGCCGCCGCCGCCGCCGCCGCCAAGATCGAGTACCACAACCGCGCCGTCGCGGCCGAGGTCGGCACGCTGACCTTCAACGTGCCGGTCAACCCGAGGCGCCAGGTCGAGAAGGCCACCATGGGCAGCCTGCTCGTCGGCACCTTCGGCGCGCAGCACGCTTCCTATGAGGTCGAGGCGGTCAGCCTGGACGCCTGGCTCGGCGCGGATGCCGGCAAGCCCAGCGTCATGTGGGTGGACGTGGAAGGCGCGATCGGGATGGTGCTGGATGGCGGCCCGCGCGCCTTCGATGCCTGCCTCGCCCTCTACGTCGAGGTGGAGGCGACGGCGCGCTGGCCGGGCCAGCTGCTGGACCGCGACGTCTATGCGCGGCTGGCGCGGCACGGGCTGGTGCCGGTGCTGCGCGACGTGCAGCGCAAGGCATGGCAGTACAACGTGCTGCTGGTGCGCGAGAGCCTGCTCGGCGATCCGCGCATCGCCGCGCTGCACCGCGACTTCTTCGGCCGCGTCTTCGCGCCGCACCCGCCGGCGCCCGCCGCCGCGCCGCCCGCCGCCGCGCCGCCCGCCGCCGGCTGAGCCTGGGCCGCCGGACCCTCTTCCGCGCCGTCGCGGCCAGGGTTACGAAGGCCGGCAAGCACCAGGACCGGAGGAAACCATGCTGCGCCGTCGCACGCTCGCCGGGCTGTTGCCGGCCGGGATCGCCACCGCCTTCGCCCGCCCGGCGCTGGCCCAGGCCTCGGATTATCCGAACCGGCCGGTGCGCATCGTCGTCGGCTTCGCGGCCGGCGGGGCGACCGACATCACGACCCGCACCATGGTGCCGCGGCTGCAGCAGGCGCTGGGCGGCGCGACGCTGCTGGTCGAGAACCGGCCGGGCGCGGGCGGCAATGTCGCGACCGAGCTGGTCACCCGCGCGCCGCCGGACGGCCATGTGCTGCTGATGGGCACGATCGGCGCGCTGGCGATCAACCCGACGCTCTACCGCAACCTGGGCTTCGACCCGCAGGCGGACCTGACGCCCATCGGCATGGCGGGCAACATCCTGAACGTGCTGGTGGTGCCGGCCGAGCGGCCCTGGCGCAACGTGGCCGAGCTGGTGGCCGCGGCGCGGGCGCGGCCGGGGGCGGTGACCTATGGCTCGTCGGGCATCGGCGGGGCGGGGCACCTGGGCGGGGCGCTGCTCGACCAGATGGCGGGCATCCAGACCGTGCACGTGCCCTATCGCGGCGGCGGGCCGATGATGAACGAGCTGATCGCCGGCCGCGTGGACTATGCCTTCGCCACCGCGCCGACCGCGGTGCCGCACATCGAATCGGGGCGGCTGCGCGCCATCGGCGTGCCGACCAAGGCGCGCACCCGCCTGCTGCCCGATGTGCCCGCCGTGGCGGAGACGCTGCCGGGCTACGAGGTGGCGAACTGGTACGCGCTGCTCGGCCCGCGCGGCCTGCCGCGGCCGATCGTGGACCGGCTGAACGCCGCGGTGCGGGAGACGCTGCAGGATGCCGAGGTGCTGCACCACCTGGTGCGGCACGGGGTGGAGGCGACGCCCTCCACGCCGGAGGAGCTCGGCCAGTTCATCCGCAGCGAGACGGCGAAATGGGCGCCGATCGTGCGGGCGACCGGGGCGACGCCGGACTGAGGGCCGGGGGGCGCCGCGCCGAGCCCGGCGATGCCCGGCCGGAGGGCGCCGGCCCCGCTCTGGCCGCCCGCCTGGCCCGCCAGGTGACGGAGGAGGGCAGCGGCTGGGCCTATCTGCTGTCCGGCGCGCCGGTGACGCGACGCGTGGCCCGGCTGCGGCGGAACCTGGGGGAGCGGCTGACCTGCGCGCGCTTCGGGACGGTGCGGGAGATGGCGGATGCGCTGCTGGCCGAGGCGTCGATCCGCCCGATGGCGGTGCCTGCCCGGGCGGAGGCGTCGGCCACCGCCTGAAGGCGCGGCGAGGTGGCGCGCGGCGGCGCCCGCGATGCGCGACGCCGGGCCGCTCCTGGGCATGCTGTCGCGCGGTGGGGCGATGCGGGGCGCCGGGGCGGACGGGCCAGCCGGGCCAGCCCGCGGCGCGGCGCGTCGCTCTCTGCGCATGGGGCGACGCCGGATGCACGCGAAGCTCGGCGCAAGGCGGGCGAGACCCCCACCCTCCCACGACGCTTCGCGTCGCGGGCCCCGCCCTTCCCCGCTTCGCGGGAGAGGGAAAGAGGGCGGCCGCGTCTGCCTCCCCAGCGGGCCGGGGAGAGCGTGCATGGCCGCGGCGCCGCGGGCTGGTCGGGGTGGGGGCCTTGCCCGTTTCGCGACCTTGGCATCCCGACCATGGGGCGACGCCGCCCCGCGGGACTTCGGCGCCTTCACGCGCCCGGCGGCAGCGGGCGCAGGCGGTCCAGCAGCGCCGGGATGCTGTCGCGGAACGGGAAGAAGCCCTTGGTCGCTCGCGGCCAGCACGCCTCGTCCCAGTCCCGCCGCAGGCGCAGCAGGGGCAGGCCGAGGCCGGCCAGGGCCTCGGCCGTCCAGCCGACCGGCGCCCAGGGGGTGACGACGGGCAGGCCGTGGCCGGCGGCCCAGGCGGGGACCTCGGCGGGGTCCAGCATCGCGGCGGGGGCGCGCCAATGGGCGCCGGCGCGGGCCAGCCCGTCCGCCACCGCCATCCACACATGCGCGGCCACGCCGGGTGCGCAGCCGGTCGGGCCGCGGCGCTCCGGCACCGCGATGGCGGCCAGCGCGGCCACGCGGGCGCCGGCGGGCAGCAGGCTTTCGGGGTGCAGGTCGTCCTCGTGCAGCAGCAGCGCGACCGGGCCGGCGGGCAGCGCATCGGCCGGCGGCAGGGGGCGGATCGCGGGCCAGGGGGGGCTGGGGAGCGGCAGCGGCGCCTCGTCCAGCTCGCCCACCGGGTCGAAGCGGCCCTCGGTGTGGCGGGCGATGTTCTCGGCCCGCGCCACGTAGTGCTTGCCCGGCGTCTGCATCCCCGCGACCCAGCGCCAGGACAGCGTGTTGGACGCCGCGTCGCCGTCCCGTAGGTGGTGCAGGAAGAGATCGGCGCCCAGCGTCCAGGGCAAGCGCAGCGTGAAGATCCAGATGCTGGCAACCCACATGCGGACATGGTTGTGCAGCCAGCCGCTCTCCCGCAGCTCGGCCATCCAGGCATCGAAGCATTCGATGCCGGTGGCGCCCGCCACCGCGCTCTCATAGGCCTTGCGCAGCCCGCCATTGGTGGCGAGCGCCGCGCGGTCGCGCGCCAGCTCCGCCCGGTAGGCGTCCCAGACCCCGGGGCGGAGTTCCAGCCAGCCCTTCCAGTAGCTGCGCCAGAACACCTCCTGCACGAACTTCTCGGCCGCGCGCGGGCCGTGGCGGTCGAGCGCGGCGCCGACCAGCTCGGTTTCCGTCACCAGCCGGTGCCGCACCGCGGGCGACAACAGCGAGACATCGCGCCGCCGCCCCGGCCCGGGATCGGTGTTGCGCCCGGCGGCATAGGCGCCACCCATGCGGGGGGCGAAGGCGGCCAGGCGCGCCAGCGCCTCGGCGCGGGTCGAGGGGAAGGTCTCGTCGGTCATGGCGCCGAAGATTGGCGCGCCCGGCCGCGCCGCAACGCCCGCAGCCGCCGCTTCCGCCGGCACTCGTTCCGGGCTATCCGCCCCGCTTCAAGGGGATGCGATGCGCCACTTCCTGGAATTCGAGAAGCCGATCGCCGAGCTGGAAGGCAAGATCGAGGAGCTGCGCCGGGCCACCGACGCGGGCGGCATCGATGTCGCCGAGGAGGTGGGCAAGCTGCGCGACAAGGCGGAAGCCCTGCTGCGCCAGACCTATGCCAAGCTGACCCCCTGGCAGAAGACGCTCGTCGCCCGCCACCCGGAACGGCCCAAGGCGCTGGACTATGTCCGCGCCCTGGTCGAGGACTGGACGCCGCTGGCCGGCGACCGCGCCTATGCCGACGATGCCGCGGTGGTCGCCGGCATGGGCCGCTTCCGCGGCCGCGCCGTCGCGGTGCTGGGCACCGAGAAGGGGCGCGACACCGAAGGCCGGGTGAAGCACAATTTCGGCATGGCCCGGCCCGAGGGCTACCGCAAGGCGCGCCGCATCTTCGAGCTCGCCGGCCGCTTCGGCCTGCCGGTGCTGTCCTTCGTGGACACCGCCGGCGCCTTCCCCGGCATCGAGGCGGAGGCGCGGGGCCAGGCGGAGGCCATCGCGCGCTCGATCGAGGCCGGGCTGGAAGCCCCCGTGCCCTTCGTGGCGACGATCATCGGGGAAGGCGGCTCGGGCGGGGCCATCGCGCTGGCTGCCGCCGACCGCGTGCTGATGCTGGAACACGCGGTCTATTCGGTGATCTCGCCGGAGGGCTGCGCTTCGATCCTGTGGCGGGATGCGGCGCAGGCGGCGACGGCGGCCGAGGCGCTGCGGCTGACGGCGGAGGACCTGCGGCGGCTGGCGCTGGTGGATGCCGTGGTGCCCGAGCCGCTGGGTGGCGCGCATCGGGACGCGGCGGCGATGGTCGCGGCGGTGGGCGACCAGGTCTGGGCCGGCCTGGAGCCGCTGCTGGCGCTGGACGGCGCCACGCTGCGGGCGCGGCGGCGGGAGAAGTTCCTGGAGATGGGGCGCGCCGGGGTGGCGTGATCCGGCGGGCGGCCCGCGCGGGGACTGGCGCGGCGCGGGGCCGGGCGGGCGCGTGGCCCGGCGCGAAGGCCCCGGCGGACCGCCCGCCGTGGCGCGGGATGCGGCCGGCCTCGACGTGTCGCCCGATGCGGGGGGCCGCGGCGGACCGCCCGGCGCGCCGCCCGGCGTAGCGCGGGCTTCGGCCGGCCGCGACGTGTCGCCCGATGCGGGGGGCTGCGGCGGTCCGATCGGTGCGCCGCCCGGCGTGCCACGGGCTTCGGCCG
>JAIYDD010000149.1 GCA_027487675.1 Acetobacteraceae bacterium
AGGTTGCGCCCCCGATTCAGATCTCCGGTGCTCGCCCGCACGCGGCAGGCGCCGCGCGCGGCCTGCGCCCTGCGATCATCGGGGATCAGGTTGCGCCCCCGATTCAGATCTCCGGTGCTCGCCCGCACGCGGCAGGCGCCGCGCGCGGCCTGCGCCCTGCGATCATCGGGGGCGGTCACGACGCGTCCTCGCGCGCCGTCAGCGGCAGGCCCGCCACCAGGTTCTGCGGCTTCATCCGCACCCGCTGCTGCGCGTCCATCGCCAGCGCCAGGTAGACCGGCTTGCCCGCCGCGCGCGGCAGCACGCGGGACGGCTCGGCAAACTCCAGCACGCCGAGCCAGAGGATCCGCGCCAGCCTGTCCTGCTTCACCTTCCTGCCGTGCCAGAGGTCGTTGGCGATCGCGGTGGCCTCCGCGTCGAGGCCGACATGCCAAGTCCAGTTGCGGTCCTCGATGACGGGCACGGGGCGGATCGTCACCTGCTCGCCGATGACATGGGCGATGAAGCGCCCGAGCGCGGTCGCCACTGCCTTCCGGCCCGCCGAGCCCTCCACGATGTCGAGGGCGAAGTCATGCGCGTCGGAGCGCGCGAAATAGGCCGGCGCATTGGCCTCGTTCAGCACGTCGATCTCGACCTCGCGCGTCCGCGCGCCGGCTTCCTGCAGCAGCTGGCCGAGCGCGCCGAAGCCCGAATCGGCCGTGCGCATCTCCAGCAATTCCTCGTCCGCCAGCAGCGTCGAGCCCTGGTGGATCCCCGCGCGCTGGGTGCGGAACAGGCATTCGCCGGCGCGCAGCACGAAGGGATCGCCGATGCCCTGCAGCGCGCTGCGGGCGACGAGATGCGTCAGCATCTGCAGGAAGATCGGCGGGATCCCCGCCACCCCCTGGCGATAGAGCGCGAGCCAGGCGGCTTCCAGCGTCGGCTGCACGGCGACGCGGTCGCGGAAGGCCAGGAAGACCTGCCAGTTCTCCCGCGCATCGGCGTCCGCCAGCGCCGCGAGCGTCTCGGCCGGCACGGCGCGCAGCGGGTCCTCCAGCAGCGCGGCGTGCAGCGCGCGCTCGGCCGCGCAGGCCTCCGCCGGCGGGACGAGTTCGGGGCGGGCGCAGAAGGCGCGCCAGAGGTCGGGGGTCCCGCGGATGCGCCCCGCCTCGTCGCGGTCGCAGAGGTGATGCCCGCTGGCCACCCAGAAATCGCCCGGCGCCAGGCCGGGGGGCGGCGCCGGATGGTGATGGTGATGGTGGGCGTGGCTCACGCCTGCCTCCGCGCGGCGAATGTCGTCAGGTCGGGGTGTTCCGCCGGCTCCTCCTCGCCCTCCACCGCGACGATGCCGAAGACGGGCAGCGTCTCGTAGGATGTGTGGGGCGCGTCGCGCAGATGCAGGGTGCGGAAGCTCTCGCGCACCTCCTCGCCCTCGATCCGGCGGGTCAGCGCCAGCACGGTGCCGGGCGGGTGGTCGCAGAGGCTTTCGGCGAAGCGCAGCTCCTCCGCCGCCGCGGCGCGGGCCGCCGCCTCGTCCGGCGCGCCGTGGCGGGCGCGGATATGCGCGGCCAGCGAAGCGAGCGCGGCCGCGTGCTGCGCCGCGTCGGCCTCCGCCACCTCGACCAGGGTGGACCAGCCGAAGGAGGAAAGGCCCAGGAACCCGCCGCGGAAGGCCTGGCGGCGCTTGCCGGACATGGCGTCCGGGTCGTCGGCCCAGAATTCGAAGCCGCCGGGCACCGCCCATTCGCCCGGCGCGGCGGCGGCGTCGAAGATCAGCGTGTCGGAGGGATCGAGGCGGATGGTCCGCGGCAGGCGCAGGGTCATGCCGCCAGCCCGAAGGCGTGCCGGGTGCCGTCGCGTTCCACCACCAGCGCGCCGGTGGCGGGATCGAGCCCGCGCTTGCCGCCGGCGGTCGCCTCGTCCTGCTCCAGCCGGCCGAGGAACCTCTCCGCCAGGCGCCGGAAGCCGCCATGCGGCCCCGGGCGCTGCCATTCGGCCAGGTTCGCCATCAGGTGCCGCGCCCAGGCGGCGGTCAGCTGCGCCGCGTCCAGCGCCTCGGTGTCGAAGCCTTCCTCGGCCAGCGCGGTGGCGCCGAGGCCATGGCCGGGTTCCCAGCCGCGGGGGAAGCTGATCCGCGCCTCCACCGCGACCACCAGCCAGTCGGGCACCGCATCCTCCGGCGTGCCGGGCGCCCAGGCGATCCGCGCGCGCCCGACCTCGCCCTTGTTCACCAGCACCCGATCCGGCCAGCGGAAGCCGATGGGGATCTCGGGCGGGCCATGGGCGGCCAGCGCATCGGCCAGGGCCGACATCGCCGCCAGCACGGCCGGGCGGGCGGCGGCCAGCGGCAGCTCGGGCTCCAGCACCACCGCCGCCTCGATTCGGGCGGCGGAGCGCACCCAGGCCAGCGTCCCCGCCCCGTGCTCCGGCGCCAGCGCCACGGCGCGCGCCAGCGCATCCCCGCCCTCCCGCAGGGGGACGACGGGGGTGAAGACGGTCGGCAGGTCGGGCAGGCCGGTGGGGTCGTGCGGCATGCGGGTCTGGCGTTGCTCCCTCTGGCCCTCGCGCGGAGAGCAAGCGGGGGATATATGCGCGGCCGATCACGGGGCCTAGACCCTGCAAGCGGGAGGCCGGCCCGGCACGATGAGCACCACGACCAGCCCTGGCGGGCGCATCACCTTCGCCTGCAGCTGCGAGGACACCATGCCGCTCGACGGCCGCGCCCTCGCGCGCGGCTGCGCCAAGGGGGATGCCAAGGCGGATGAGGGCGCGGAATTGCGCATGGCCGAGCAGCTCTGCCAGGCGCAGCTCGACCGGTTCCTGGCCGCACTCGGGGAAGGCCGGCCGGTGACGGTGGCCTGCACCGCCCAGGCGCCCCTGTTTGCGCAGGAGGCGGAGGAGGCCGGCTTCGCGGGCGAGCTCGGCTTCGTCAACATCCGCGAGACCGCCGGCTGGGCCGCCGAGGCGAAGGCCGCCGGCCCGAAGATGGCAGCCCTGATCGCCGCCGCCGCGGTGCCGATGCCCGCCACGCCGCTGGTGCCCCTGAAGAGCGAGGGCGTGACCCTGCTGCTCGGCCGCGACGAGGCGGCGCTGCGCGCGGCGGAGAAGCTGGCCGGCACGCTCGACGTGACGGTGCTGCTGACCGGGCAGGAGCAGGTGGCGCCGCTGCGCAGCGCCGAATTCCCGGTGGCGCGCGGCCGGGCGCGCGGGGCGACCGGCTGGCTCGGCAATTTCGAGGTGGTGGTGGATGGCTATGCGATGCCGCGGCCGTCCTCCCGCGCCGGCTACGCCTGGGGGCCGGCGAAGGACGGCGCGACCAGCCGCTGCGACGTGATCCTGGACCTGACCGGCGG
>JAIYDD010000060.1 GCA_027487675.1 Acetobacteraceae bacterium
CAACGCCACGCCGGGATCGCCCGCGGCGAGCGAGGCAGGCCCGGCCCGGCCTGGCCAGGGCGCGCCCGCTTCCGGCCCGCCTGCCGCCCCGCCCCCCGCGCGGCCCGCGCAGGCGGAGCCGCCGGCGCCGCGCGAGCCCCTCGTCGTCCTCGTCCCCGCCGCCCAGGCCGCGCCGCGCGTCCTGCAGGGCAGCGGCGCGGCCGCCGGCCAGGCGCTCGGCCTCGCGCAGGTGGATTACGACGATGGCGGGACGATCCGCTTCGCCGGCACCGCCGCGCCCGGCGCCACCGTGAGGGTCTATGTCAACGATGCCCATGCCGGCGACGCGCAGGCCGATGCGCAGGGCCGCTGGGCGCTGTCCCCCGCCCAGCCGCCGGCGATCGGGCGGCACCGGCTGCGCCTGGACCAGCTGGCCGCGGCCGGCGCCGTGGCGGCGCGGATCGAGCTGCCCTTCCAGCGCGACCAATTGCCCGGCGGCAGCCTGCCCGATGGCCGGGTGGTGGTGCAGCCCGGCAACAACCTCTGGCGGCTGGCGCGCGCCACCTACGGCCGCGGCAACCGCTACACCGTGATCTACGAGGCGAACCGCGACCAGATCCGCAACCCGAACCTGATCTTCCCCGGTCAGGTCTTCGCGGTGCCCGGCGCCCCCCCGCCCGCTCCGACCCCGGCCGATTCCAGGCGGTCCAGGTAGGGATCGAGCCGCAGCGCGAAGCCGACCAGCGTGCCGACCAGCCCGGCCGCGGTGGGCGGCGCCTGCATCGGCACGTCGGCTTCCAGCCGGACCCGGTGGTCGGGCAGCAGCCGCATCCGCCAGCCCCGCGGCAGGTCCCGCGGCAGCCCGGCCAGCGCCGCGATCGCCGCCGGCCGGTCGGCAGGGCGCTCCGCGGTGTAGGGCACCTCTCCCGCATGGGCGGACAGCCGCACCCGCCCCCCGTCCAGCCACGCCTCGCAGCCGCGGCCGCGCCAGGCGAAGCGCAGATGCGGCGGGCGCAGCGCCTCCAGCCCGCCATCGGGCTGCACCTCGAACGGCCCATGCCGGAAGGGCGCGTCCGGGAAGTCGGGCCCGGCGTCGTTCTCGTCAAGCAACGTGCAGCTCATCGCAGGGCCGTGCTCCAGCGGGACGGGCGCAGGGGGGTCCACGTGGCGCATGTTGTCCGGGAATGGTGAAGGGACCATAAGCGCGGGCATGTCCCTGATGTCCTCCCTCCGCCTGGTCGTCGCGAAGCCCCACCCGGCGGGCATGCCCTTCATCTGGGGCGGCGTCGCCGCCTTCCTCGCCGGCTGGCTGTTCCTGGGCGACTGGCTCGCCTGGCCCGGCCTGCTGTTCACCGCCTTCTGCCTGTATTTCTTCCGCGACCCCGAACGCATCCCGCCCGCCCGCCGCGGCGCGGTGGTGGCGCCCGCCGATGGCAAGGTCGTGATGGTCGGCCAGGCAATCCCGCCGGAGGAGCTCGGCCTGGGCGACGCGCCGCGCTGGCGGGTGGCGATCTTCCTGTCCGTCCTCGACGTGCATGTGAACCGGATGCCGGTGGCCGGCCGCGTCACCCGCATCGCCTATCGCCACGGGCTGTTCCTCAATGCCAGCCTCGACAAGGCCTCGGTGGACAACGAGCGCAACGCGCTGGCGCTCCGCCTGCCCGACGGGCGCGACATGGCGGTGGTGCAGATCGCCGGCCTGATCGCGCGGCGGATCCTGTGCCACGTCAAGGAAGGCGACGAGGTCTCGACCGGCGAGCGCTTCGGCATCATCCGCTTCGGCAGCCGCACCGACCTCTACCTGCCGCTGGGCGTCGTGCCGCAGGTCGCCGTCGGCCAGACCATGATCGGCGGCGAGACGGTGGTGGCGGAACTGCCGGTGCTGGTCGCCCCGGGCGTGGCGCAGGCATGAGCCAGGGCGGGAACCCCCTGCAGGGGCTGCGCCGGCGCTTCCGCCCGCGCAGCCGCCCCCGCTTCGAGGGGCTGTCCTTCAACCGCCTGATCCCGAACATCCTGACCATGCTCGGCCTCTGCGCCGGCCTGGTGGCGGTGCGCTTCGCCATCGACGGGCGCTGGCCGCAGGCGGCGGCCTTCATCGTGGTGGCGGGCGTGATCGACGGGCTGGACGGGCGGCTGGCGCGGCTGCTGAAGGCGACCAGCCGCTTCGGCGCGGAATTCGACAGCCTGGCGGATTTCCTGTCCTTCGGCGTGGCGCCGGCGCTGGTGCTGTATCTCTGGTCGATGAACGCGCTGGGCCCGATCGGCTTCGTGCCCTGCCTGTTCTTCGCGGTCTGCTCGGCGCTGCGCCTGGCGCGGTTCAACGCGGCGCTGGATGTGGGGCTGGAGAAGCCGAAGCCCGCCTATGCCTACAACTTCTTCACCGGCGTCCCGGCGCCGGCGGGGGCGGGCTGCGCGCTGTTCCCGCTCTTCGCCGCGCTGGCGCTGGGCGACTGGGGCTGGGGCGGCGTCTCCGGCGTGCTGCGCCACCCGGTCTTCGTGGGCCTCGTGCTGGTGGTGGTCGGCGGGCTGATGGTCAGCACCCTGCCGAGCTGGTCCTTCAAGAACTTCAAGATCCCCCGCCCGGCGGTGCTGCCGCTGCTGCTCGGCATCGGCGTCTATGTCGCGCTGCTGGTGGCCGAGCCCTGGGCGGCGCTGGCGGCGGGGGGGATCATCTATCTCGGCATGCTGCCCTTCTCCGTCCGCTCCTACCTGGCGCTGAAGGCCGAGGCGGAAGGCGAGGCCACGCCGCCCGCCGCTTGACCGTTCCGAATCCAGGACCAACTGCCGGCGGTCGAGTTGCTTGGGGCGGCGGGCGGGGGCATTCATGGCGCGTGCAATCTGGAACGGCGCCGTGATCGCCGAAAGTGATCGCTTCGAGCTGGTGGAGGGGAATGTCTATTTCCCGCCCGAAGCGGTGAAGCCCGAATTCCTCCGCCCCAACCCGACCGCCACCGTCTGCCCGTGGAAGGGCACGGCGAACTACCACGACGTGGTGGTGGAGGGGCAGGTGAACGCCGGCGCCGCCTGGTACTACGCCGAGCCGAAGCCCGCCGCGTCCAACATCCGCGGCCACATCGCCTTCTGGCGCGGGGTGACGGTGGAGCGCTGAGTGCGGCGCCCCGTCGCGGCGGCGCCGGCGCAGCATCGCGCGGCGCGGCGGGCGCGCATCGGGGAGACACCTCCATGCGCGTCATCATCCGCGCGGCCGCCCCGGCGATGAGGGTGCGCGGCCGCCTGGAACTTGTCGTCGCCGGCCGGCGGGTGACCATCACCGGCGGCCCCTTCGACGCCATCCCCGACGGCGCCTTCGGGGTGTGCCTGGAGCCGGAGGCGGGCAAGGCCTGGCTGGCCGACATCGTCCTGCCGATCCCGGATTTCGGCGTGCCCGACCCCGCGGCGCTGCGCGCCGCCATCGCCGCGACGCTGGCCCAGATGGAAGCCGAGCCGGACCGGCCCGTGCATGTCGGCTGCCGCGCCGGGATCGGGCGGACCGGGCTGTTCCTGGCCTGCCTGGCCCGGGCCGCCGGGGTGGAAGGCGACGCGCTCGACCACGTGCGCCGGCACTACCTGGCGGAGGCGGCGGAAACCCCGGCGCAGGAAGCCATGGCACGAGGGTTCCGCTGGGGGTGAGCGCGGCCGGGGGCCCCGCCCGATGGGCGCCACGTCTGGCTTGGCGACCTTCGGGAATCGCGGGGGCGGGAGGTGCGAGGCTTTGCCTCGCGCTCCGCCAGGGGCGCCGCCCCGTCGGACGCAGTGCGTCCGACCCCGGTCAGGGGCAGCGGCCCCTGACAACCCGGGAGTCCATCCGCTCTCCATCCTGGCGGGACAGGGCAACAGGAAAGGTCGTCCGGACAGCCGGGTGACCGGTCGGTTGCCGCCGTCCTTGGCGGACGGTGCGGCGTGCTGGACTCTGGGCGCCGTTCTGGAACATAATGCGAACACGGACGTCCTTCGGGGCGCCGCGCTCCTTGAAGCCGTGCATCCGCCGTGGGTTTGTCCGTAAAGCGGCCGCGCATCTGCGCAAAGTGGCAAAAAGCCAAAGTGACACAGGATCGGTCCGAAATACGTCTTCCAGATCAATGGTCTAGTCGCGGATAGATTCGCCGTGTCGCCTTCCGACACTCGAATCCGGTCGTATAAAGTGCCCTCAACGCCACAGCGGCAAAGTGCCAAAGTGTGGCGGCTCCCCGGACTCTTGGGGTCCAGGGGCCTTTCGGCCCCTGGCCGGGAGAGTACGAGAGGGGCGGAGCCCCTCTCGGGCCGCAAGCGCCGCCCTATCCCCTCCGCCCTGTCTTCTCCCCCGTCTTTACTTCCACCGCCCCCAGCACGTCCGCCAGCCGTGCATTCGCGCTCCCCGGCCGGGCGGGTTTCGGCTGGTTCTCGGCCGGGGCCCAGCCGGTCAGCACCAGCAGCTTCGCGCCCGGCCGGATGCCGTCCGGCGCGTGGGGAAGGCTGGCCGCCGCCATCGGGAACAGCGCCCGTGGCGGGGTGCGCGGGTCGCGTGCCAGCACGGCGTTGGTCTCGCCGGCGGCGCGCAGGTCGGCGAAGAGGGGCAGGGGGTCGCGGTAGGCGATCGCCAGGTCTTCCTGGTCCGCCACCGGCAGGGCGAAGCCGGCGCGTTGCAGCAGCCCTGCCGCGTCGCGCAGTTCCGGGAAGGGCGAGACGCGCGGGGAGAGGCCGCCGCGCAGCGTCGTCTCCGCCTCGGCCAGCGCCTGGCGCAGCGCCTGCAGCGTGCCGAGCCCGGGCAGGGACGCCAGCAGCAGCCCGTCCGGGACCAGGGCCTGGCGCAGCTGGATCAGCGTCCCCGGCAGGTCGTTGACCCAGTGCAGCGAGAGGGAGGCCACCACCAGGTCGAAGCTTTGGGGCGCGAAGGGCAGCGCTTCCTCGTCCGCCGCCACGGGCAGCCCGCCGGCGCGGGCCGCCATCGGCGCCGCCAGATCCGCCGAGACCACGAAGGGCACGCCGCGCGCCGCGAGCTTCGGCGCCACCACGCCGCGGCCGCCGAGGTCGAGCGCGCGGGCGAAGCGCCGCGTCGTGTCGTCCAGCCGGTCGAGCAGGATCTCCGCGCAGGCGTCCAGGATCGGCGCCACGCGGTCCACCGTGGCCGCCGCCCGCTCGCGCCGGCGCCGCACCAGGCGGCGGTCGAAGACCTGCATCGGGTCGCTCATGCGGCGGCAGATGCCCCTGCCGGGCCGCCCCGGCAAGCCGCGGCCTTCCCCCGGCGGCGCGGCGAGGCGTAGGCTGCCCGCCACGGGTTCGAAGGGAAGGACGCCAAGCGATGAACGCCACCGACATCTCCGCCGCCCGCGCGGCCGCGGTCGCTTCCGCCGTGGACCGCATCCGCGCCATCGAGGCCGGCCAGGGCGTGACCCGCCCCGCGCTGGCCGCGATCCGCGACGAACTCTATCGCCTGGCGGCGCAGGAGCACCTGTTCCCCTCCGCGCATTTCCCGCCGCCGCCGAACGGCGAGAAGGGATCGAACCGCTACCTGCTGCAGGAAGACCAGGGCGGCCGCTTCGCGCTCTACATGAACGCGCTGAACCCGGGCAACGAGACGAAGCCGCACGACCACACCACCTGGGCCGTCGTCGTCGCCGTGGACGGGCAGGAGCTGAACCGGGTCTATGACCGCCTGGACGACGGCACCGACCCGGCCCGCTGCGACGTCCGCCTGCGGGAGGAGGTGATGGTGGAGCCGGGCACCGGCATCTGCCTGATGCCGGAGGACATCCACTCCATCCACACCACCGGCGCCCGCCCGACGCGGCACCTGCACATGTACGGCCTGGCGCTGGAGCGGCTGGACGACCGCAAGGCCTACGACCCCGCGACGGGCACGGTGGTGCCCTACAACCGCAACTTCATGAAGCCGACCGAGGCCGCGAAGGCCTGACGGACGCCCCCGCCGCCCCACCGCAAGAATGCCCTCTCCCCCACCACCCCCAAAGCCCTCTCCCCCCAACGGGGGGAGAGGGTTGGATGAGGGGGGCTTCCCCCCCTTCCGACGGCCCACGCCAGCCAAGGCCCCCCCGCACCCTCACCCCCCATGCCCCGCATCCCCCCCGCCACCCTGAAATCCTGGCTCCGCGACGGCGCCGAGCTGGCCATCCTCGACGCGCGGGAGGAGGGCGAATTCGGCGCCGCGCACCTGTTCTGGGCCGTCCCCTGCCCGCTCTCCCGCGCCGAGCTCGCCGCCCCCGCCCTGCTGCCGAGCCGCGCCAGCCGCATCGTCTGCACCGATGGCGGGGAAGGTTTGGCCGAGCGCCTGGCCGGCGTGCTGCAGGCGATCGGCTACACCAACACCCACACCCTCGCCGGCGGCACCCCCGCCTGGGCCGCTTCCGGCTTCGAGGTGTTTTCCGGCGTCAACGTCCCCTCCAAGGCCTTCGGGGAATGGGTGGAGCACCACTACGCCACCCCCTCCGTCGATCCCGCGGAGCTGGCCGCCATGCTCGCCGCCGGCCAGGACCTGCTGCTGGTCGACAGCCGGCCGATGGAGGAGTTTTGGCGCATGACCATCCCCGGCGCGACCAACGTGCCGGGGGCGGAGCTGGCCTATCGCGTGCCCTCGCTGCTGGCGCGGCCGGACACGACGGTGGTGGTGAACTGCGCCGGCCGCACGCGCTCGATCCTCGGCGCCGAGAGCCTGCGCCGCGCCGGCCTGCCCAACCCCGTCGTCGCGCTGCGCAACGGCACCATGGGCTGGGAGCTGGCGGGCCTCGACTGCGAGCGCGGCCGCACCGCCCGCCACCCCCCCGGCACGCCCGCCGACGCCGCGGCGACCCGCGCCCGCGCCTGGGCCTTCGCCGAGGCCCATGGCGTCCGGCGCCTGACCCGCGCGGGCCTGGCCGCGCTGCAGGCCGATGCGGCGCGGACCACCTATCTGCTCGATGTCCGCGACGCCGCCGAATATGCCGCCGGCCACCTGCCCGGCGCGCGGCACGCGCCCGGCGGCCAGCTGGTGCAGGCCACCGACCAATGGGTCGCGGTGCGCCATGCCCGGATCGTGCTGGCGGACGACACGCAGACCCGCGCCGCGATGACCGGCGGCTGGCTGCGCCAGCTCGGCGGGTGGGAGGTCTTCGTGCTGGACGACGCGATGGAGGGCCGCCTGGAAGCCGGCCCCGGCCCCGCCGCCGCCCTGCCGCCGGGGACGCGCCGCATCGCGCCCGCCGATCTCGCCGCGCGGCTGGCCGAGGGCGCCGCCGCGGTGGTGGACCTGGCGCGCTCCATAGCCTTCCGCGAGGGGCACATCCCGGGCGCGCTCTGGGGCATCCGCAGCCGGCTGCACGCCCTGGCCCCGCGGCTGCCGCCCGACCGGATGGTGGCCGTCGCCGCGCCCGACCCGCGGCTCGCCGCGCTGGCGGCCGAGGAGCTGCGCGCCCTGCACCCCGCCCCCGTGGCGGTGCTGGAGGGCGGCACCGCGGCCTGGGCCGAGGCCGGCTTCCCGCTCGCCGCCGACCGCGCGAACCCGCCGGACGAGGCCTGCCTGGACTGGCATCTGCGCCCCTATGACCGCAACCATGGGGTGGAAGAGGCGATGCGCGCCTATATCGCCTGGGAGGTCGAGCTGGTGCATGCGGTGGAGCGCGACGGCGATGCCCCCTTCGGCCGCTGGTAGCGGGCGGCCGCGGTGACGGGCCCCGCACGCCCCCTCGCACCCGGCGCCGAGGCCGCGGAGGCGCCGGCCGCCGGCGCGCCGCACCGCCCCGGCGGCGGCGGGCCCGACGGCTCCGGCCCCGCGGGATTGCGAGGGCTCGGCGACGGGGCGCCGCGCCGCGTCGCTGGCGCCGCGCTGCGCCGGCTCGGCGGCGCCATGCTGGACGCGCTGCTGCCGCCGCACTGCCTGACCTGCGATGCGGCGGTGGCCAGCCAGGGCACGCTCTGCGCCGAGTGCTTCCGGGGCCTGCACCTGCTGGCGCCGCCCTTCTGCCAGCGTTGCGGCGTGCCGTTCGTGCATGCCGGCCAGGGCGGCGCCGACCGGACCTGCCCCGCCTGCGCCGAGCGCCCCCCCGCCTTCGCCGCCGCCCGCGCCGCCTTCCGCTACGACGAAGGCGCCAAGCGCCTGCTGCTGCCCTTCAAGCACGCCGACCGGACGGAGCTCGCCGGGCCGCTGGCCGCGCAGATGGCCCGCGCGGCGCCGGACCTGCTGCGGCGGGCGGAGCTGGTCGCCCCGGTGCCGCTGCATTGGCGCCGCCTGGTCGCGCGGCGCTACAATCAGGCGGCGCTGCTCGGCGCGCGGCTCGCGCGCGGTGCGCGGAAACCCTTCGTGCCGGACCTGCTGCGGCGGCTGCGCGCGACGCCGCCGCTCGGCGAGCGGGGTGCCGCCGACCGCGCGGCGCTGCTGGAGGGCGCCTTCGGCCTGCGGCCCGGGGCCGCCGCGCTTGTGGCGGGGCGGCGCGTGCTGCTGGTGGACGACGTCATGACCTCCGGCGCCACGGCGGAGGCCTGCGCGCGGGTGCTGCTGGCGGCAGGGGCCGCGGCGGTGGATGTGCTGGCCGCGGCGCGGGTGCCGGACCCGCGGCTGCAGGCGGAGGCGTGACGGGGGCGGGTGCGCGACCTGCCCGGCGCCATGCCGGGCGTGCTGCCCGCGCCTGGCCGGATGCGCGCCGGGCCCGCCCTGCATGCGCCGAGGCGGCGGGCCTCTCCCTCCCCCGTGCAACGAGGGAGGGTCGGGGTGGGGGCCGGGCGCGAAGCGGTGCGGGCGGGGTCTGGGGAGCACCGCCGCGCGGCGCGATTCTCGTCCGTCCGGGGGTTTTCCGCCTCGCTCGGCAGTGCCGCGCGCCGCTTCGCAGGCAGGGTCGATGGAGCGCCGCCGCGCGGCGCGATTCTCGTCGGTCCGGGGGATGTCCCACTCGCGACGCGATGCGTCGCGCGTCGCTTCGCGGGCAGGGTCTATGGAGCGCCGCTGCGCGGCGCGATTCTCATCCCTCCGGGGGATTTCCGCCTCGCTCGGCAGTGCCGCGCGTCGCTTCGCGGGCAGGGTCTATGGAGCGCCGCCGCGCGGCGCGCTTCTCGTCCGTCCGGGGGATTTCCGCCTCGCGCGGCAGTGCCGCGCGCCGCTTCGCGGGCAGGGTCTATGGAGCGCCGCTGCGCGGCGCGATTCTCATCCCTCCGGGGGATTTCCGCCTCGCGCGGCAGTGCCGCGCGCCGCTTCGCGGGCGGCGGAAATGGGCCCGGAGGGACTCGAACCCCCAACCAAGCCGTTATGAGCGGCCCGCTCTGACCATTGAGCTACAGGCCCGGACGCCCGTCGCACAGAATTCGTCGAAGCGGCCGCCGCCCGCAAGCCTCCCCGCCGGCGCCGCCGCATGGACGCCCCCGGCGAAGCCTGCTAGGGCCGGCCCGCCCGACGACGCGTCCTGGGAAGGCAGCACGATGAACCTCGCCAACATCCCCACCGGCAAGGCCCCGCCGCACGACATCAACGTCGTGGTCGAGATCCCCCAGGGCTCCCAGGTGAAGTACGAGATGGACAAGGACAGCGGCGCCGTCGTGGTGGACCGCTTCCTGTTCACCCCGATGGCCTATCCGGCCGCCTACGGCTTCATCCCCGGCACGCTGGCCGATGACGGCGACCCGACCGACGTGCTGGTCCTCACCCCCGCCCCCGTCGTGCCCGGCTGCATCATCCGCGCCCGCCCCATCGGCGTGCTGCACATGGAGGACGAGGCCGGGTCGGACGAGAAGCTGATCTGCGTCCCGCACGACAAGGTCCACCCGATGTATTCCGCCGTCAGCACGGCGGAGGAACTGCCGCACATCACGCGCGGCGCCATCGAGCATTTCTTCGCCACCTACAAGGATCTCGAATCCGACAAGTGGGTGAAGGTGCGCGGCTGGGGCCCGGCCAGCGAGGCGGCGGAGATCATCAAGAAGTCCATGGCCGCCTACCAGGCACAGGCCGCGAAGTAGCGGCTCGCCCCACCGCCGGCGAATCCCGCGCAACACGCGCGCCGCGCGCAGGAAAACCCGCCCGGGTGGCGTTGCCAGCCCGCCTGCTTCGCGCATAGCCTTCCGGCCAAGGGCGCAGCCCTGGCCGGACCTTCCCTCGGGCGCCGCTGCGCGGCCCGCGCGGGGCCCGGCCGGCAGGCCGGTCCCGCGTCAGGCAAGGGGGGGGGTTGTCTTGATCACGCTGTCGTTGCTGCTGATCATCGCGCTCGGCGGGCTCGCGCTCGCCTACGGCGTGGTGACGGGGAAGGAGGTGCTGGCGCGCGATGCCGGCACCGCGCGGATGCAGGAGATCGCGAAGGCGATCCAGGAAGGCGCATCCGCCTATCTGAAGCGCCAGTACACCACCATCGGCATCGTCGGCGCGGTGCTGTTCGTGCTGATCCTGATCGCCTTCGGCTTCGGCGGCCACGCCTTCGCGGTGGCCATCGGCTTCCTGATCGGCGCGGTGCTGTCGGGGGCGGCGGGCTTCATCGGCATGAACGTCTCGGTGCGCGCCAATGTCCGCACCGCGCAGGCGGCGACGCAGTCGCTGGCCGGCGGGCTCGATGTCGCGTTCAAGTCGGGCGCCATCACGGGCATGCTGGTCGCGGGCCTCGCGCTGCTCGGCGTCGCGGTCTACTTCTTCATCCTGGTGCCGATCGGCGGCGCGGCGCCGAACAGCCGGCTCGTCATCGACGCGCTGGTGGCGCTGGGCTTCGGCGCCTCGCTGATCTCGATCTTCGCCCGCCTCGGGGGGGGGATCTTCACCAAGGGCGCTGACGTGGGCGGCGACATGGTCGGCAAGGTCGAGGCCGGCATCCCCGAGGACGACCCCCGCAACCCGGCCACCATCGCCGACAACGTCGGCGACAACGTGGGCGACTGCGCCGGCATGGCCGCCGACCTGTTCGAGACCTATGCGGTGACCATGGTGGCCACCATGGTGCTGGCCGCCATCGCCTTCCCCGCCGAATGGCGCCTGGCGGGCATGATCTTCCCGCTGGCCATCGGCGCGGTCTGCGTCGTGACCTCCATCGCCGGCACCTATTTCGTGAAGCTGCCGGCCAACAACTCGATCATGGGTGCGATGTATCGCGGCTTCATCGTCACCGGCGCGCTGTCGCTGGCGGTGCTGCTGCCGCTGTCCTTCATCGTCTTCGGCGGCGGCACCGTCACCGCGGGCGGGCACAGCTTCGGGGCGTTCAGCCTGTTCCTGTGCGGCGCGGTCGGGCTGGCGGTCACCGCGGCGATCGTGTGGGTCACGGAATACTACACCGGCACGGACTTCCGCCCGGTGAAGTCGATCGCCGAGGCGTCGCAGACCGGCCACGGCACCAACGTCATCCGCGGCCTGGCGGTGTCGATGGAATCGACCGCCCTGCCGGCGCTGATCATCATCGCCGGCGTGCTCTCGGCCTATGGGCTGGCGGGCCTCTACGGCATCGCCATCGCCACCACCACGATGCTGGCGCTGGCCGGCATGGTGGTGGCGCTCGATGCCTTCGGCCCGGTCACCGACAATGCCGGCGGCATCGCGGAGATGGCAGGGCTGCCGAAGGAAGTCCGCGTCTCGACCGACGCGCTGGACGCGGTGGGCAACACGACCAAGGCGGTGACGAAGGGCTACGCGATCGGCTCGGCGGGCCTCGGCGCGCTGGTGCTCTTCGCGGCCTACACGCAGGACCTGGCGTACTTCATCGCCAACCCGCAGACCTATCCCTACTTCGCGGGGATCGGCGAGCTGACCTTCAGCCTGTCCAACCCCTATGTCGTGGTCGGGCTGCTGTTCGGCGGCCTGCTGCCCTACCTGTTCGGCGGCATGGCGATGACCGCCGTCGGCCGCGCCGCCTTCGCGGTGGTGGAGGAGGTGCGGCGCCAGTTCCGCGAGAAGCCGGGCATCATGCAGGGCACCGACAAGCCGGATTACGGCCAGGCGGTGGACATGCTGACCAAGGCGGCGATCAAGGAGATGATCATCCCGTCCCTGCTGCCGGTGCTGTCGCCGATCGTGGTCTTCCTGGTGATCCTGCTGATCGGCGGCAAGGCGGCGGCGTTCAGCGCGCTGGGCGCGATGCTGCTCGGCGTGATCGTCACCGGCTTCTTCGTCGCGGTCTCCATGACCACCGGCGGCGGCGCCTGGGACAACGCCAAGAAGTACATCGAGGAAGGCCATTTCGGCGGCAAGGGATCCGAGGCCCACAAGGCCGCCGTCACCGGCGACACGGTCGGCGACCCGTACAAGGACACGGCGGGCCCGGCGGTGAACCCGATGATCAAGATCACCAACATCGTGGCGCTGATGCTGCTGGCGATGCTGGCCCACGGCTGACGGCGCCGGGGCTTCCCGAGGGCCGGCCGGGGCGACCCGGCCGGCCCTTTTTCGTTTCGCAGTCCCGCCGGTTGCGCAGGGCCCCGGCTTCCGCCAATTCCTTCCCGGCACGGGGAGGAGCGGGGCCTTGGAAGACGTCGATGCCGTGGTGGTGGGCGCGGGCGTGGTCGGGCTCGCCGTGGCGCGCGCCCTGGCGCTGGCCGGGCGCGAGGTGCTGGTGCTGGACGCCGCCGAGGGCATCGGCACCGAGACCTCGTCGCGCAATTCCGAGGTGATCCACGCCGGCATCTACTACCCGGCCGGCAGCCTGCTGGCGAAGACCTGCGTGGAGGGCAAGCACCGCCTCTACCGCTACTGCGCCGAGCGCGGCGTGCCGCACAGCAATTGCGGCAAGCTGATCGTCGCGACGACGGAGGAGGAGGCCGGCCGGCTGGAGGGCATCCGCGCCCGCGCCGCGGCCAATGGCGTGCCGGATTTGCGCCTGCTGACGCGGGCCGAGGCGGTGGCGATGGAGCCCGCCCTGTCCTGCACGGCGGCGCTGCATTCGCCGTCCACCGGCATCGTGGACAGCCACGCGTTCATGCTGGCGCTGCAGGGCGATGCCGAGAATGCGGGCGCCGTCTTCGCCTTCCACGCCCCCGTCGCGCGCGGCCGCGCGACGGAGACCGGCATCGAGATCGAGGTGGGCGGCGCCGAGCCGATGGCGCTGCGCGCGCGGCTGCTGGTGAATGCCGCGGGGCTGCACGCGCCGGCGCTCGCGCGCGGGATCGAGGGGATGCCGGAAGGGCAGGTGCCGACCGCCTACTACGCCAAGGGCAACTACTTCACCCTGGCCGGGCGGTCCCCCTTCTCGCGCCTGATCTACCCGGTGCCGGTGCCGGGGGGGCTGGGCACGCACCTGACGATCGACCTCGGCGGCCAGGCGCGCTTCGGCCCGGACGTGGAATGGGTGGACCGGATCGACTACGCGGTCGATCCGCGGCGCGGCGACAGCTTCTACGCCGCGATCCGCCGCTACTGGCCGGGCCTGCCGGATGGCGCGCTCTCGCCCGGCTATTCCGGCATCCGGCCGAAGATCGTCCCGCCCGGCGCGCCGGCGCAGGATTTCGTGGTGCAGGGGCCGGCGACGCATGGCGTGCCCGGGCTGGTGAACCTGTTCGGCATCGAGAGCCCGGGGCTGACCGCCTCGCTGGCGCTGGCCGACCATGTGCTGGCGGCGACGGGGGCGCTGCATGCAACCTGACCTGGTCTTCAGCCTCGGCTGCTTCTGCCGCACCGCCTGGAACCTGCGGGCGCATTTCGGCGTGCAGCAGGCCTATCCCTTCGACTGGTGGATCACCCCGGCGCGGGCGATGCTGCGCATGATGGAGCCAGGGTTCCGCTTCGGGATCGCCGCCGAGGACCTCACCCTCGTCCCGCCCGGCCAGGCGAACGAGGATTCGGTCTATGCCCACCGGCTGAACATCCTGTTCCACCATGACTTCCCGCGCGGGCAGGACGGCCGCGTCCTGCCCATCACGCCGGAGGCCGTCGCCCGGGTGAACGCCAAATACGCGACCCGCTTCGGGCGGCTGCATCGCGACCTGGCGGCGGCGCGCGCGCCGCTGGCGGTGATTGGGCAACCCCATCCCGGCTGGCCCGCGGACCCGGCCCTGCGCCCGTGCACAGAGGCCGCGCTGAACGGCCCGATCGAGCCCGCGGAGCTGGTGCGCGCGGTGCGGGAGCGGCTGGGGGCCAGGCTCCGCGTCCTGGTGATCGGATTCGGGAACGAACGCACCGAGGAGGTTGAGGGCGGCCTCGTCGTCATCCGGCCCAAGCCCGCCGGGCGCCAGCGAACGCCCGGCGTTCCGCCCTGGGCGGAGCCGGCGGCGGTCTTCCGCGCGGGCTTCGCGGCCCTTGGCGCCGAACCGCGCGCCGCCTGACGGCGAGCCTCAGATCCTGAGCCGGTCCGGGATCTTCATGCCGAGCCGCACCGGCACCGGCCACACCTCCCGCACCGTGCGCAGCAGGCGGAAGCCGGCGGCGACGTAGTTCGGCAGGGCGCGCGGATGGTCCGCCGTGCAGGTGTTCACCGTCAGCGCCGTCGGGCCTTCC
>JAIYDD010000050.1 GCA_027487675.1 Acetobacteraceae bacterium
GAGCAGGTGGCGGAAGGCTCGAACAGCCTCGATGTCTGCACCGCCTTCGTCGGCCGCGACGAGATGGCGGAGATGAGCGAGGTGATCCGCCGCTTCACCAGCAGCGTGAACAGCCCGCTCGTGATCGATTCGACGGAAACGCCGGTGATCGAGGCGGCGCTGAAGCTGCATGGCGGCAAGCCAATCATCAACTCGATCAACTTCGAGGAGGGCGAGAAGGCCGCGCATGACCGCATGGTGCTGGCCAAGAAGTTCGGCGCCGCCGTCATCGCGCTGACCATCGACGAAGTGGGCATGGCGAAGACCGCCGAGGACAAGCTGCGCATCGCCCGCCGCCTGGTGGACTTCGCCTGCGGCCGCTACGGCCTGCCGCAATCGGACCTGATGATCGACCCGCTGACCTTCACCATCGCCACCGGCAACGAGGACGACCGCAAGCTCGGCCTGTGGACGCTGGAGGGGATCCGCATGATCCGGGACGAATTCCCGGACATCCAGATCATCCTCGGCCTGTCGAACATCTCCTTCGGCCTGAACCCGGCCGCGCGCCACGTGCTGAACAGCGTCTTCCTCGATCACGCGGTGAAGGCGGGGATGACCGGCGCGATCGTGCATTCCTCCAAGATCAAGCCGCTGCACGCGATCCCGCCGGCCGAGGTCGAGGTGATGGAGGACCTGATCTGGGACCGCCGCCGCGAAGGCTACGACCCGCTGCAGAAGCTGCTGGAGATGTTCAGCGGCCGGAAGGCGGCCGACAACACGGCGAAGAAGCGCGCGGAGACGGTGGAAGGCCGCCTCAAGGACCGGATCGTGGATGGCGACCGCAAGGGGCTGGACGACGAACTGGCCGATGCGCTGGCCAAGGGTCTCGCGCCGCTCTCGATCATCAACGACGTGCTGCTGGACGGCATGAAGGTGGTGGGCGACCTGTTCGGCGCGGGCAAGATGCAGCTGCCCTTCGTGCTCCAGAGTGCGGAGACGATGAAGGCCGCCGTCGCCTACCTGGAGCCGCACATGGAGCGGATCGAGGGGCAGGAGAAGGGCACGATCGTGCTCGGCACGGTGAAGGGCGACGTGCACGACATCGGCAAGAACCTGGTGGACATCATCCTGACCAACAACGGCTACAAGGTCGTGAACCTCGGCATCAAGGTGCCGCTGAACGACATCGTCGCCGCGGCGAAGGCCCACAAGGCGCATGCCATCGGCATGAGTGGATTGCTGGTGAAGTCCACGGTCGTGATGCGCGAGAACCTGGAGGAGATGTCGCGCCAGGGCATCGAGCTGCCGGTGCTGCTGGGCGGCGCCGCGCTGACGCGCAACTATGTCGAGGATGACTGCGTCCGCGCCTATGCCTGCGGCCGCGTCGCCTATGCGCGCGATGCCTTCGACGGCCTGCACCTGATGGACAAGGTGATGGGCAACGGCTTCGACGACTACCTCGCCGCGCTGCAGGCCAAGCGCGCCGGCAAGTCGAAGAACGAGAAGCGCGTGCTCGGCACCGCCGACCCGCGCGGCTTCGCGCCGGTCGACGTCAACTACGCGCAGTCGCGCCGCCGCCGCGTCTCGGCCGAAAGCGCCGCGCCGACGCCGCCCTTCTGGGGCGCGCGGGTGATGGAGGCCGCGCCGAAGGCGCTCGTGCCCTTCATCAACGAGCGCAGCCTGTATCAATTCCAGTGGGGCTTCCGGAAGGCCGGGCGTTCGCTCGACGACTTCCTCGGCTGGGCGAAGCAGGAACTGCGTCCCGTCCTGAAGCGCATGCTCACGCTGGCGGAGGAGCAGAGCATCCTCAAGCCGCAGGCGATCTACGGCTACTGGAAGTGCGCGGGCCAGGGCAACGATTTGGTGCTGTTCGAGGAGGACGGCCTGACGGAAGCCTGCCGCTTCACCCTGCCGCGCCAGCCCAAGGAGGACGGCGAGTGCATCGCCGACTTCGTGACCGACATCGAGGATGGCCGCGACGTGATCGGCCTGCAGGTCGTCACCGTCGGCCAGAAGGCGTCCGACATCGCGCGCGAATGGTTCGAGGAGAACCGCTACCAGGACTACCTCTACCTGCACGGCCTGTCGGTCGAGATGGCGGAGGCGATGGCGGAATACGTCCACAAGCGCATCCGCGCCGAGCTCGGCTTCGCGGCGGAGGATGAGCGCGACATCGAGAAGATGCTGTCCCAGGGCTATCGCGGCGGCCGCTATTCCTTCGGGTATCCGGCGTGCCCGCGGCTCGAGGACCAGGAAGGCCTGCTGCGGCTGCTGAAGGCCGAGCGGATCGGCGTGGAGCTCTCGGACGAATGGCAGCTGCACCCGGAGCAGTCGACCAGCGCCATCGTGCTGCACCACCCGCGCGCCAAGTACTTCACGGTCTGACGCATGCGGTCGCGCGTGGCCGTGGGATGACCGATGCGCAAGGGGCCGGAAGCCCCCGCGCAACCGGTTAACGCAAGGCCCGCCGCGGGCTAGGGTCCGGCCCGAGAAGGGGGCCGGACCGTGCCGGAATGACGGAGACACGACTGGAACGCATCGCCGCGGCCAGCGTCGCGGTCGCGGCGCTGGTGCTGGCCGGCAAGACCGCCGCCTGGTGGCTGACCGGCAGCGTCGCGCTGATGGCGGACGCGCTGGAAAGCGTGGTGAACGTCGCGGCCTCCATCGGCGCGCTGCTGGCGGTGCGCTACGCGGCCATGCCGCCGGACGCCAACCACCCCTATGGCCACGCCAAGGCGGAATACTTCTCCGCCGTGCTGACCGGCGCGCTGATCGTCGTCGCGGCGCTGATCATCCTGTCCGAATCCTGGAATGCCCTGGCCGCGCCCCGCGCGCCCGAACAGGCGGCGCTCGGCCTGCTGGTCACCGGCATCGCCAGCGCCGCCAACGCCGCCTGGGCGGCGGTGCTGTTCCGCCGCGGCCGCGCCGCGCGCAGCCCGGCGCTGCTGGCAGATGCGCGGCACCTGGTGGCGGATGTCGTCACCTCAGCCGGCGTGCTGCTCGGCGTCGCGCTGGTCGCGGTGACCGGGATCCTGTGGCTCGACCCGCTGCTCGCGGCGCTGACGGCGCTGAACGTGCTCGTCTCCGGCTGGCGGCTGATGCGGTCCTCCGTCGGCGGGCTGATGGACGAGGCGGTGCCGGCCGAGACGCTCGACCGCATCCGCGCCATCGTCTCGGCCGAGGCGCGCGGCGCGATCGAGGCGCATGATCTGCGGTCGCGCCATGCCGGCCGCACCACCTTCCTGGAATTCCACCTGGTCGTGCCCGGCGGCATGACGGTGGAGGCGGCGCACGCGATCTGCGACCGCATCGAGGCCGCGCTGAAGGCCGAATTCGCGCCTGCCGTCATCACCATCCATGTGGAGCCGGAGGGCAAGGCGAAGCACCACGGCGTGCTGGTGCTGTGATCCGCGCGCCGGGCTGGCGGTCCGGGCTGGCGCTGTCGGCGGCGCTGCACGGCGCGGCGCTGGCGGCGCTGCTGCTGGCCGCGGCGCGCGAGCAGCCGGCGGCGCCGCTCGAGCAGGGCGTGGCGCTGGTCTGGGACGGCCAGGCCGATGGCGCCTCCGACGCGCGGGACGCGGTGGGCGGCGGCGCGGTGGCCGTCGCCCCGCCGCCGGACGCACCGCCGCCGATGGCCGGCGCGCATCCGGCCGCCGCCGAGCCGGTGCCGCCGCCGCCCAGCCCCGCCGCGCCCGCCGAGGCCGCGCCCGTGCCGCCGCCGGTCGCGGCACCGATTCCCGTCGCGGCGCCGGCCCCGCCGCCTCCGCCGCCGGTCGCAGCGCCGACCGGGCTGGCGGGCGCGGTGACGCCGAGCCCCCTTCCCGCGCTGCCGGCCCCGCCGCCCTTCGCCGCGACGCCGCCTGTCCCCGCCGACCTGCCGCCACCGCCGCGTGCCCCGCCCGCCGAGGCACCGCCGGCGCCCACGCCGATCGCCGAGCCAGCCGCTCCGCCGGCGCCGGCCCGCGCCGCCGAACCCGCCCCCCCGCCGCCTCGCCCGGCCGAGGCATCGCCCCCCGGGCAGCCGCCGCCCGTGCCGACGCAGGACCGCGCCGCCGCGACGCGCCCGGTCGCGCGGCTGTCCCTGCCCCCGCCCCGTCCCGCCGCGCCGATCGAGGCCGGCTCCGCCGCACCCGCCCCGTCGCCCGGCCCGCCCGCGGACGGCCTCGGCGCGCCGATGATGCTCGGCGCCGGCCTGGCGCTGGGCGCCGTCACCCCGCCGCGGCCGCTCGCCGGCGCCGCCAACCCGCAGCCCGACTATCCGTGGGCCAGCCGGCTGCGGCGGGAGGAGGGCGTGGTCGTGATCCGCGTGGAGGTCGATCCCGCCGGCCGCGTCTCCGACATCGCGCTGGCCGCCTCCTCCGGCTTCCGCGAGTTGGACCAGGCGGCGCTGGAGACGGTGCGGCTCTGGCGCTTCGAGCCGGCGATGCGCGACGGCGCGCCGGTCTTTTCCTCCGCCCGCGTCGGCATCACCTTCCGGCTGCAAGGGGAGCGGCAATGGTAAAGCTCGACGTGATCGCGACGCGCGGCGGCGATGGGGGGGAGACCTCGCTCGGCGACGGCGCGCGCGTGCGCAAGGACGCGCTCCGCGTCGAGGCCTATGGCACGGTGGACGAGGCCAATGCCGCGATCGGCCTGCTCCGCCTGCACCTGGCAGGCGACGCGGAGGCCGATGCGATGCTCGGCCGCATCCAGAACGACCTCTTCGACCTCGGCGCCGATCTTTGCGTGCCCGGCACCGGCCCGGACCGGCTGCGCGTGACGGACGACCAATGCGCGCGGCTGGATGCGGAACTCGCCGCGATGAACGCCGCCATCCCGCCGCTGCGCAGCTTCGTGCTGCCCGGCGGCTCGGCCGGCGCGGCGCATGCCCATCTGGCGCGCACCGTGGTGCGGCGCGCCGAGCGGCTGGCCGTGGCGCTCGCGGCGGAGGAGGCGGTGAACCCCGCCGTGGTGCGCTACCTCAACCGGCTGTCGGACCACCTCTTCGTGCTGTCGCGCCGGCTGAACGGCAATGGCGCGCGCGACGTCACCTGGCAGCCCGGCGCGACCCGCCAGGGCTGACCGGGCCGGGCCGTCGCGCGGCGGCGGAGACCGATGCGCGGCACGCGTGTAACGTCGCCGGCACCGCGTGCGTAGGAAAGGCGGATTGCACGCAGGAGAATCGCGCATGGCGGGGATCGATCATCGGGCCGGGCGCCGCGCCCTGGGGCCGCTCGCGCTCGGCGCGCTGCTGGCGCCTGCGGTCGCGCGCGGCTCGAAGCCGCCGCGGCTGCACG
Source organism: Acetobacteraceae bacterium (assembly GCA_027487675.1). Lineage (GTDB taxonomy): Bacteria > Pseudomonadota > Alphaproteobacteria > Acetobacterales > Acetobacteraceae > Falsiroseomonas. Next base: position 5,259 of record JAIYDD010000050.1, read on the forward strand.
CGCCGGGCGGCGTCGCGCTGCGCGGGCACGACCCGGTCGCCTACATGCTGGATGGGATGCCGGCCGCGGGCGATGAGCGTTTCGCGGCCGAGTGGGCCGGCGCGCGCTGGCTGTTCCGCAGCGCCGAGCACCGCGCCACCTTCCTGGCCATGCCGGACCGCTATGCCCCGCAATATGGCGGGCATTGCGCCTGGGCGATGGCGCGCGGCTACCTGGCGCCGGCCGACCCGCTGCAATGGCATGTCGTGGGCGGCCGGCTGTTCGTGAACTTCGACGCCGCCGTGCATCGCCGCTGGCTGCGCGACATCCCGGGCTTCATCGCCGCCGCCGACCGCAACTGGCCGCGCTTCGGCTGAGCCGGGGCGGGGCGCCCGCCCGCCCCCGCGCCGGTCAGGTCATCGGCACCGCGACATGGGTCGCATAGCCCGGGCGCTGCTTCAGGCGGGCATACCAGGCGGCGAGCCCCGGCAGTTCCGGCCGCTCGATCGGCAGGGCGAACCAGCGGTGGACGTAGATGCCCACCGCAATGTCGGCGAGCGTCAGCGCATCGCCGCAGATGAAGTCCTGGCCGGCCAGCCGCGCCTCCACCATCCGCCACAGCCGTTCGGAGGCATCGCGCGCCTTGCCGGCGGCGGCGTAGTCGCGCTCGGGCTCGGGGATGCGGACCCAGGTGAAGAAGATCGTCGTCATCGGCGCGTTCAGCGCGGAGAGCTGCCAGTCCATCCAGCGGTCGATGTCGGCCGCTTCGCGCGGCCCGGCGGGATACAGCGCGTGCCCCGGCGCGCGGGCCCGTACCAGGTAGCGGAGGATGGCGTTGCTCTCGAACAGGCAGAAGCCGTCCGGCTCCTCGATCACCGGGACCAGGGCGTTGGGGTTCTTGGCGAGGTAGTCGGGCTCCTTCGTGCGGCCGAAGGCGCCGCCGGCGTCGATGCGCTCGAAGGGGATGGACAGCTCCTCGCAGAGCCACAGCACCTTCATCACGTTGGACGAGCTGGCGCGGCCCCAGATGCGCAGCATGGCGACCCTCCCCCGATGGCCGGGGCAGGGTAGGCAGGGGCGGGCGGGCGGTCCAGCCGGGGGCGGCGTTGCGCGGCGCTGCCGCGCGGGGCCATGCTGCGGCGCATGATGCCTGCCCTGACCGTCGCGGCGCTGGCGGCCGCGGCGCCGATCCTGGCCCGCCTCAGCGAGATCTGGCCGGGGCTCGCGCCCTGCGCGCTCTGCCTCTGGCAGCGCTGGCCCTATTGGGTGGCGGCGGGGCTGGCGGTGGCCGCCGCCGCGCTGCCGGGCCGGTGGCGGCCGTTCGCGCTGGGCGCGGCGGGGGTGGCGGTGCTGGCCTCCGGCGCCATCGCCGGGCTGCATGTGGGGGTGGAGCAGGGCTGGTGGCCCTCGCCCCTGCCGGCCTGCCTGGCGCCCGGCGCGGGGGCGGCGATGTCGGTGGAGGACATGCTGCACAGCCTGGCGCCGGCGCCCGCTAAGCCCTGCGACGAGCCCACCTACCTGATTCCCGGGCTGCCCCTTTCGATCCCGGCGATGAACCTGATCTATGCCCTGGCGCTCGCGGGCCTTGCCTTCCGCGGCGCGGCGAGGATGCGCGCATGACCGATGCCCGAGACGATGCCCCCCGCCTGACCGGCGAAGGCCGGCTGCCCGGCGACCCCACCCCGCGCGAGTATGTGGCGCGGACGATCCGCGTGGACCATGCCGGCGAATACGGCGCGCGGCGGATCTACGAGGGCCAGCTGGCGGTGCTGGGCCGCACGAAGCACGGCCCGACGCTGCAGCACATGAAGGACCAGGAGCAGGTCCACCTGGACTATTTCAGCCGCCAGATTCCCGCCCGCCGGGTGCGCCCCACCGCGCTGCTGCCGCTGTGGCACGTGGCGGGCTTCGTGCTGGGGGCGGGCACCGCGCTGCTCGGCGCACGCGCCGCCATGGCCTGCACGGTGGCGGTCGAGGAGGCGATCGACGAGCATTACCGCGCCCAGGCCGAGACGCTGGGCGAGGACGAGGCGGAGCTGCGCGGCAGCATCGAGCGTTTTCGTGCGGAGGAGCTGGAGCACCGCGACATCGGGCTGGCGAACGAGGCGGAGCTGGCGCCGGCCTACCGGCTGCTCTCGGCGGCGATCAAGGCCGGGTGCAAGGTGGCGATCAAGGTGAGCGAACGGGTGTAGCAGGCGGCACGGCAAGCCCTCTCCCCCCGCAGGGGGGAGAGGGTGGGGTGAGGGGGGCATCGCGGCATCGCAAGCGCCCCCGCCGGCTGCCGCGTCGCCCGCGCCCGGACGCCGCGATGCGCCGGCGCCGCTCCCCCCAGGCGGGCGGGCGGAGGGCTTCCACCGCCCGCCCTCTGCAGCGTGCCGGCGACCCGGTCACCGCGCCAGCGCCCCCACCAGCCCGCCCAGCCGCCTCAGGCTGGTGCGGTGCTCGCCGAGGCCCAGCGGGCAGGCCGCCGGCCCGAAGGCCACGCGCCGCGCCACCAGCAGCAGCGTGCCGGACGCCAGCACATCCCCGCCCGGCGGCGCCGCGAAGGGGCACATCCGCAGCGCCAGCGCATCGCCCTGGCGGCTGACCAGCCTTGCATCCATGGTCGCGCCGCTCAGCGCGGTCGCCAGGGACAGCACGTCGCGCGCCACGAAGGCGACGCCGCCTTCGTCCAGGTGCAGGCTGGCGCAGACATGGTCCACGTCCTGGTTGATCCGCCAGGACGGTTCCCGCATCGGCTGGGCGACACGCGCCGGGATGACGACCAGCGCCGCCAGTTCCTCCGGCTGCTTCACCTCGAACCACCAGGCCTGCATCGCCGCCATCCCCGCCGTCTCAGTGACAGAACGGCGGCCGGCCGGCCGGTGCCATCACGGCGGCGCGCATCGCGACGTTGCGATGCGCGACCGGCGCGCGCGGCCCGGGATCAGCTCTCCAGCTCGGAATCCCAGTAGAGGTAGTCGCGCCAGCTCTCGTGCAGGTAGTTGGGCGGGAAGGCGCGGCCGTTCTCCTGCAATTCCCAGCTGGTCGGCTGGCGCGGCTCCTGCCTGGGATGCATCTGGCATTCCTTCGGCAGCTTGTTGCCCTTGCGCAGGTTGCAGGGGCCGCAGGCGGTGACGACGTTCTCCCAGGTGGTGCGCCCGCCGCGGCTGCGCGGGATCACGTGGTCGAAGGTCAGCTCCTGCGTCGGCTGCGGGTGGCCGCAATACTGGCATTCGAAGCTGTCGCGCAGGAACACGTTGAACCGCGTGAAGGCCGGGCGGCGCGCCGAGGGGATGTAGTCCTTCAGCGCGATCACGCTCGGCAGCCGCATCTGCAGGCTGGGCGAGTGCACCATCGCCTCGTATTCCGACAGCACGGAGACGCGGTCCAGGAACACCGCCTTCACCGCATCCTGCCAGGACCAGATCGAGAGCGGAAAGTAGGACAGCGGCCGGAAATCCGCGTTCAGCACGAGCGCGGGATACGACCGGTCTCCGACGAAGTGTCCGCCGTCAGGCAAGGCCACACTCCCCGTTCAGAGGCGTGACACCAAGCCCTGGGGCCATTCGCGGCAGGCCGGCCCCAGATACTGTGGCGTCGCCGCGTGTGCCCGACCTTCATGCCAGCGGGCGCGGTGCGGCGCAACAGCCCGCCCCCTCCGGCAGCGCCGCTGGCGCTGGTTTCATCGCGGCGTCACGCGGCGCGCCGGGGCGGAGGGAAGCCGCCGCGAACCCCGCCGCGAACCCCACCGCGCCCGGGTCACCGGCCGGAGAACACCGCCTCCGCCGTCCAGGCGCCTTCCGGCTCGGCATGCAGCGCCCAATAGGCCTCGGCGATCCGGTCCGGGTCGAAGGCCGTGCCGGGCGCCACCATCCCGGCGATCGTCACCAGGCCGACATGGATGCCCTGCGGCTTCAGTTCCTCGTGCAGCACGAGCGCGAGCCCCCGCAGCCCCGCCTTGCCGGCGACCAGCGAGGCCACCCCCACCCCCGCCTGAGGCGCGAGCGACAGCCCGCCGCCGGTGAACAGCAGCGTGCCCCCGCCGGCGGCGACCATGTCCGCATGCACCGCCCGCGCGCAGGCATAGGCGCCCGAGACGCCGAGCGCGAGGTCGCGGTGGAAGGCTTCCGCCGTCATGGCCAGCGGCGCCCCCTGGTTCCAGGCGCCGCCATTGTAGGCGAGCACCGCGGCCGGTCCGCGCGCGGCGCGGATCGCGGCGATCGCGGCCTCCGCCGCGACCGGGTCGGAGAGGTCGGCCGCGTGCGCGCTGGCCCGCGCGCCGAGCGCCCCCAGCTCCGCCGTCGCCCCTTCCAGCCGCCCGGCATTGCGCGCGACCAGCGCGATGTCGAAGCCGCCGCGGGCAAAACGCCGCGCGATCGCCAGCCCCATCCCGGGGCCGGCGCCGGCGACGATGGCAAGTTTCCGTTGCATGTTGCGATCCTCCCGCTCAGCCGCGCAGTTCGCGCGCGACGGCGTCCACGTTCATGTCGAGCAGCGTCGGCAGCGGCACCACCTGCGGGTAGCCGGGATAGCGCTCGGCCAGCGCGGCGCGGATGCGGGCGCGGCCCTCGGCCGGCACCGCGCCGCTGGCGTTCCCCGGGGCCGGCAGCTCGCGCCGCACCGCCTCGCGGAAGAAGCGCAGGTAGCCGAGCGTGTCCTGCATCATCGGCCGCGCCGGCCCCGCCGCGCCATGGCCGACCAGCGCCGTGCCGACATCGCCGTAGCGCGGCAGGTTGCGCTCGATCTCGGCGATCCAGGCGCCCGTCGTGCCGTCCACCAGCCAGGGCGTGAAGCGGTTGTCGAACAGGTCGGCGGCGAACAGCGTGTCGTGACGTTCGTTGTGCAGCAGCGTCATGCCGCCGGCCTCGCAGGGGCCGATCTGGTCGACGCGCCATTCGGAGTCGGCGAGCGTCAGCACCTCGCCCGGCCGCACCACGCGCGTCGGCAGCGGCACGGAATCCGGCGCCGCCGGGCCGAGCACGCTCTTCAGGAAGGGGATCAGCTGCGCGCGGTTCGCCGCGATCCAGTCGCGCGTCGTCGCGCCGGCCAGGATCGGCGCGTCCGGGAAGGCGGCGGCGACCGTCTCCAGCCCCGCGATATGGTCGGGATGCTCGTGCGAGAGGAAGATCGCCTCGACCGGCAGGCCGGTGCCGCGCGCGAGCGACACCACGTGCCGCGCCTCCACGCGCGTGCGCTGGCAGTCGAGGATCACGCAGGACCGCTCGCCGGCCAGGATGAAGGAATTCACCGAGCCTTCGCCCGGCCGGTCGAACTTGGCGATGTCGAGCGGCGCGGGCCGTGCGCCGGCTTGCGGGGCGCCCTGGGCGGCGGCGGGGCGCGGGCGGACCGGCAGCACGGCAAGCGCGCCCGCGGCGCCGAGCGCCAGGCGTCGGGTGATCATGGTCTTGTCTCTCCGGGATGCGGCGGGCGATCCCGCCGTTGCAGCCAAGATGGGCGTCGCGCGCGACGATGCTTCCCGTGCCGGGCCGATAGGCGGTATCGACGGCATCGATGCGGCTGCAGGACATCGACCTCAACCTCCTCGTCGCGCTGGACGCCCTGCTGGCGGAGCGCAGCGTGACGCGCGCGGCGCGCCGGCTCGGCCTCGGCCAGCCCGCGACCAGCGCGGCGCTGGCGCGGCTGCGCGTGCTGTTCGGCGACCCGCTGCTGCTGCGCAGCGGCGGCGCGATGGCGCGGACCGAGCTGGCCGAGCGCCTGGCCCCCGCCGTCGCCGCCGCGCTCGCCGGCCTGTCGCAGGCGCTGTCCGCCGCCGCGCCCTTCGACCCGGCGACCTCGACGCGCGCCTTCACGCTGGGCAGCACCGACTACACCTCGCACGTGCTGCTGCCGCCGCTGCTGGCGCGGCTTCGGCGGGAGGCGCCGGGGATCGACCTGCGCCTCCGCGGCTACGCGAAGGACGAGGTGCGCGGCCTGCTCGCCTCCCGCGCGGTGGACCTGGTGGTCGGCACGCTGCGCCCGCCGCCGGAGGAGCTGGTGGCGACGAGGCTGCTGCAGGAACGCCTGGTCGGCCTCGCCGGGGGCGGCACGGTGGCGCGGCTGCCCGCGCCGCTGACGCCGGAAGCCTTCGCCGGCCTGCCCTTCGCGCTGTTCACGGTGAATGCCGATGCGACGGGGGTGGGCGATGCGGCGCTGGCCGCGCTCGGCCTGCGGCGGCGCGTCGCGCTGGCCCTGCCGCACCTGACCGCCCTGCCGGCGCTGCTGGCGGGCACCGACCTGGTCTCCGTGGTGCCGGAACGCTTCGCGCGCGCCGTGGCGGGAGAGGCGCTGCGGATCTTCGAGCTGCCGGTGGAATTGCCGGGCTTCGAGGTGCAGCTGCTCTGGCCGCCGGCGGCGCGCGCCGATGCCGGCCTCGCCTGGCTGCGCCGCCTGATCGCGGAGGTCGGGCAGGGCGCGTGACGCCGGCCGGCGCGATCCTGGCTTGCAGCCGCCGGATGGCGCCCGCGGCGACCGGCGCGAAGCCGGTCGCCTATGCGTCGGCATGTCCGCCGGCCGGCAGGAGAGGTCCTGGCGCGCGGCGGGCGATGCGCGGCCTCCGGCCGGGGGCGGCGGAGGCGGCGTCGGTCCCGCCCCGCCACGCGCCGCCCGGCCGTCTTGAAGCCGCGGCAGGGCTTCTTCAAGGTTCCGTCAACCGCCTGCCCGCCGAGACCGGCGGCCGAGGCAGGAGACGAGGAAACGAAGATGCCCCACCCCACCGCTCCGCGCCGGGCGCGGCACGACGCCGCGGGTCCCCCGCGCGCCCTGGTCGTCGCCGCCATCTCGCTACTCGCCGCCGGCCTGGCGGCGCCGGGCGCGGCCAAGCCGCTCGGGCGCGCGACGCCCGCCAGCTTCGCCGGCGACTGCGCGACGCTGGCCGCCACCCTTGCCGGCATCCCCGGCACCACCATCACCGCCGCCGCCCTGGTCCCGGCCGGCGAGGTCCGCGTCGGCGGCCAAATGGTGGAGGGCCGCCAGCAGGGCGGCGAGCCGGTGGCCGCGCATTGCCGCGTGCTGGGCACGGTGAACGAGCGCATCAGCCCGGTGGATGGCCGCGCCTATGGCATCGACTTCGAGATGCGCCTGCCGCTCGCCTGGAACGGCCGCTTTTTCCACCAGGGCAATGGCGGGCTGGACGGCGTGGTGCTGCCGGCCTTCGCGCAGTTCGGCGGCGGGCCGGTCACCGGCGGCCTGCACCAGGGTTTTGCCGTGCTCAGCTCCAACGCCGGCAACCGCGACCGCGGCGAGGCGAATTTCGGCGCCGACCCGCAGGCGCGGCTCGACTACGGCTACCAGGCCGTGGGCAGCCTGACGCCGGTGGCGCGCGAGATCATCCGCCGCACCTATGGCAAGCTGCCCGACCGGTCCTATTTCGGCGGCTGCTCGAATGGCGGCCGGCACGCCATGGTCGCGGCCACGCGCTACGCGCAGTTCTACGACGGCATCCTGGCCGGCGCGCCGGCCTTCACCCTGCCGATGTCCTCCGTCGCGCAGCTCTGGGGCGCGCAGCGCTACCGGACGGTGGCGACGGACCCGAACAACCTCGCCACCGCCTTCACGCCCGCCGAGCGGGCGCTGGTGGGCCGCGCCATCCTCGGCCGCTGCGATGCGCTGGACGGCGCGGCGGACGGTATCGTGCAGGACACCGCCGCCTGCCAGGCCGCCTTCGACCTGCGCCGCGACGTCCCCAGCTGCGCCGGCGCGCGCGACGGCACCTGCCTGACGGACGCCCAGAAGCAGGTCATCGCCGACATCCATGCCGGGCCCGCCCTGCCGGACGGGCGGCGCGTCTATTCCAGCTTCCCCTACGACCCGGGCCTGGTCGCGCAGAACTGGGCGCTCTGGGAATTCACCCTGCCGGAGGCGCGCAGCAGCTTCTCGGTCGGCATGATCGTCAAGGCGCCGCCGGAGCCGATGGAAGGCTTCGACCGCCGCTCCTTCGCGATGCGGCCGCTCGAGACGCTGGCCGGCTACCCCGCCAGCACGACCGAGATCCATCCGGTGCCGGCGCTGACCTTCATGAACCCGGTCAACCCCACCGACCTCTCCGCGCTGCGCGACCGCGGCGGCCGGGTGCTGGTCTATCACGGGGTGTCGGACGCGGTGTTCTCGGTCAACACCTCCATCGCCTGGTTCCGGGCGCTGGATGCCGCCAACAATGGCCGGGCGGCGGACTTCGCGCGCGTCTTCCCGGTGCCGGGGATGGCGCATTGCGGCTTCGGCCCGGCCACCGACCAGTTCGACGCCATCGCGCCGCTGGTGCGCTGGGTGGAGGAAGGCATCGCGCCGGAGCGCATCATCGCGACCGCCCGCGGGGCGGGGAATGCCGGGCCGGTGAACAACGAACTGCCGGCCGACTGGGCGCCGGGCCGCACGCGGCCGCTCTGCCCCTATCCGCAGGTGGCGCGCTTCGTGGCCGGCGGGAATGTCGAGGACGCGGCGAGCTTCGTCTGCCGGTAGGGGAGCGAGGCTCGCACCGGTGGCCCGGGGGGAGGCGTCGCCTCCCCCGTCGAACGCCTTCGGCGTTCGACCCCCCCACAACCAGGGCTGCCGTCCTGGACCGGCAGCGGTTGAAGGCAAGGGGGCGCGTGCCGGAGGCCGCTGGCGAAGCGCGAGGCGGCGCCTCGCATCTCCCAAGGGCCATGCCGCGCCGTCACGCCCCCAGGTGCTTCTGCAGGAACAGCGCCCCCTCCGACAGCCCCGCATCGTCCAGCGCGTGCCCCAGCCCCGGCCGGTAGCTCGCCGCCACCGCCACGCCGAGCGCCCGCAGCGCCGCCTCGGCCGCCCGGCTGGCCTCCGCCGGCACCACCTCATCCGCCTCGCCATGCACCAGTAGCACCGGCGGGCGCGCGGCCAGCTCCGCCCCCAGCGCCTCCGCCCCCAGCAGCCGCCCGGCATAGCCGAGGATCGCCGCCGGCGGCGGGTCGCGGCGCAGCCCGCAGAACAGCGCCGTCATCGCCCCCTGGCTGAAGCCCATCAGCGCCAACTGCCCGGGCGCCAGCCCCAGCCGCGCCTGTTCCGCATCCAGCCAGGCGGAAAGCGTCCCCGCCGCCGCCCGCACGCCCGCCAGCATCCGCGCCGGCGTGCGGTCCTGCACGCTGAACCATTGCCGCCCGTAAGGCGCCAGGTCGCATGCCTCCGGCGCATGCGGCGCCACGAACAGCGCCCCCGGCACCGCCCGGCCCCACAGCGGCGCCAGGTCGATCAGGTCGAAGCCATCCGCGCCCAGCCCGTGCAGCAGCACCACCAGCCCGCGCGGCGCCCCGCCATCCGCCGGTCCCCAGGACGGGCCTTCCAGCGTCTGCGTCATCCCGCCCTCCGCTCGCTTGCCGCGCCGCCGCCGGCGCGGCTACGCCGGCACAGATGGACGCTGCCGCCCCGCTCGTCACCCGCTTCGCCCCCAGCCCGACCGGCCTGCTGCATCTCGGCCACGCCCATTCGGCGCTGGCCGGCTGGCGGCGGGCGCGGGCGTCAGGCGGGCGCTTCCTGCTGCGCATCGAGGATATCGACCCGGCCCGCTGCCGCCCCGATTTCGCGCAGGCGATCGCGGACGACCTGCGCTGGCTCGGCCTCGACTGGGATGGCCCGGTGCGCGTGCAATCCGCCCACCTGCCCGACTACCGCGCCACGCTCGATGCGCTGCACGCGCGCGGCCTGCTCTACCCCTGCTTCTGCACCCGCGCCGACATCGCGCGCGACATCGCGGCGAGCCTCTCGGCGCCGCATCTCGCGCCGACGGGCCCCGACGGGCCGCCCTATCCCGGCACCTGCCGCCACCTGTCGGCCGGGGCGCGGCAGGCGCGCATCGCGGCGGGGCAGGCGCCCGCGCTGCGCCTCGACATGGCGCGCGCCCTGGCGCTGGTGCCGGGCGGCCTGTCCTTCCACGAGGAAGGCCAGGGCCGCATCGCCTGCGACCCGGCCCGCTTCGGCGACGTGGTGCTGGCGCGCAAGGACACCCCGGCCAGCTACCATCTCTGCGTGACGCATGACGACGCGCTGCAGGGCGTGACGCTGGTGACCCGCGGCGAGGACCTGAAGCCCGCCACCGACCTGCACCGGCTGCTGCAGGCGCTGATGGGCTGGCCGGAGCCCGCCTATGCCCACCACCGGCTGCTGACCGATGCCGCGGGCCGGCGGCTCGCCAAGCGCGACCGGGCGGCCACCCTGCGGGACCTGCGCGCGGCGGGGCTCTCGGCCGCCGAGGTGCGGGCGATGGCCGGGAACCCTTCGCCCCGCACCCCCGCGGCAGGCTGAGCGGCGCGGCCTGGACGCGGCCGGACCGAGGCCCGGCCCCGCGCCCCCCGCGCGCGGCTGATCCGTGGCGCATTAACCCTTTGGTGAGATTTTCAACTACCGGTTACCAGCGCCCCCCGACTAGGCTGCGCCGATGCGTCGCCGCCTGCATCGCGCCCTGCTGCTCGCCACCACCGCGCTGCTGGTGCCGCTGGCCGCCGCGGCGCAGGCGCCGGATGCGCGGCCGCAGGGCGGCCAGGTGGTCGCCGGCAGCGCCAGCATCAGCCAGGCGCCGGGCCGCACCCAGGTCACCCAGACCAGCAACCGCGCGGTGATCGAATGGCAGCGGCTGGATGTCGGCCGCGACCACCGGCTCGACATCCGCCAGCCCGGCGCCTCCTCCTGGTCCCTCCAGCGCGTCACCGGGCCGGACCCGTCCGCCATCGCCGGGCGCGTCACCTCCAATGGCGGGGTCGCCATCGTCAACCCGAACGGCGTGACCTTCGCCGAGGGCGCGCAGGTGGATGTGGCGGCGCTGATCGCCACCGCCTCCGACACCGCCAACCAAGCCTTCATGGCCGGCCGCATGGCCTTTGACGGCGCGCCGCGCCCGGGCGCGCGGATCGAGAACCGCGGCACGGTCACCGTCGCCGAGCAGGGCCTGGCGGCGCTGGTCGGGCCGAGCGTGGCCAATTCGGGCACCATCCGCGCCCGCCTCGGCCGCGTCGCGCTCGCCGGCGCGGAGGGCTTCGCGCTCGATCTCGCCGGCGACGGGCTGCTGTCGCTGGATGTCACGCACCAAGTTGCCGCCGCGCCGGCCGGCGGGGCGGCGCTGGTGACGAACACCGGCACCATCGAGGCGGAGCGCGGCCATGTGCTGCTGACCGCGCGCGCCGCGTCTTCCGTGCTGGAGACGCTGGTGGAGGCCGGCGGGCGCATCAGCGCACCCGGCGGGGTGGTGGAGGCCACCGCCCCGGGCGGCGCGGTGCGCGTGCCGGCCGGCGCGCGGCTCGATGCCTCCGCCCCCGGCGGCGGCGGGCAGGTGACGGTGGGTGCCGGCCGCGCCAGCCGCCCCGGCGCGGCCACCGACCTCGCCGCCCGCACCACCATCGAGCGGGGGGCGGAGCTGCGGGCCGATGCGGCGGGCGCGGGCGATGGCGGCCGCGTGATCGTCCATTCCCGCGACCGGACGGAGATGCGCGGCAGCGCCTCCGCCCGCGGCGCCGGGCTGGTCGGCGCGCGCACCGGCCGCGGCGGGCTGGTCGAGGTCTCGTCCAAGGGCAGCGTCGCCATCGACGCCAAGCTCGATGCCGGCCCGGGCGGCCGCGTATTGCTGGACCCCGAGGAGCTGCGCGTGGTGCAGGCGCTGTCGGGCGGCACCGAGCCGGCGGAGGTCACCGCTTCCACCATCGGCGCCGCCACCGGCGACGTCACGCTTTCCGCCACCCGCGCCGTCCACGTCGAGGCCGCCATCGCCAAGCCCCAGGGCGAGCTGCGCATCGAGACCACCGGCACCAGCCCGGCCGACAGCATCCATATCGGCGCGGCGGTGACGCTGGGCGGCGGGCTGACGCTCTCCTCCGCCGGCGACATCACCCAATCCGCGCCGATCGCCGCGGCGCGCCTCCAAGCCGAGAGCACGATGGGCGCGGTGCGGCTCGATTCCACGCGCAACGCCATCGCCGCGCTCGGCGGCGGCAGCGCGGCGGGGCTGTTCGAGCTGTCCAATGGCGGCGACCTCGCCGTCACCGGGCCCGTCGCGGCGCGCGACGTGCGGCTCTGGGCGCGCCAGACCCTCTCGATCGAGGCGCGCATCGCCGCCGAGGCGCGGCTGGAACTGTCGGGCCTGCGCGGCATCACCCAGGCGGAAGGCGGCGCCGGGCTGTCCGCGACCGAATTGCTGCTGGAAGCCGTCAGCGGCGCGCTGCTGCTGGACGGCGCGGGCAACCGCATCCTGAACCTGCACGACACCGCGGCGCCGCGCGGCCTCGCCCTGGCGAACGAGGCGGACCTCAACGTCACCGGCACCATCGTCGGCGGCAGCGTGGCGCTGACGGCGCGCCGCGGCAGCATCACCCAGGACCCATCCGCCTCGCGCCTGATCGTCGCCGACCTGTTCCTGGAAGCGCCGCAGGGCGGCGTGCTGTTCGACGGCCAGCTCAACACCATTCCGCGCCTGGCCGCGCAGGTGCGGGATGCGCTGGTGCTGGATGCCGGCGGGCCGCTCACCCTGTCGGGTCCCGTGGAAGCCGCCAGCCTGCGGCTGCGCGCCTTCGGCGACCTGTCGCAGGAGACGGGGGCGGTGGTCCGCACCGGCCGGCTCTCGGCCGAGGCGGTGGGCGGCGCGGTCCTGCTCGCCGATCCGCTGAACGAGATCGCGGCGCTGGGCGACGTCTCGGCCGGGACGGAGATCCGCATCGGCAATGCCGTCCCGCTCGACATCGCCGGCCTGGTCGCGGCGCCGGAGGTGGCGCTGGTCGCGGCCGGCACGATCGGCCAGGCGGGCGGCGGGCGGATCGAGACGGGGCTGCTGCGCGCCACCGCGCTGCTCGGCGATGTCGCGCTGGACGGGCCGGGGAATGCCGTGGCCGCGCTCGGCGGCTCCGGCGCGGCGGGCGGCTTTGCCCTCGCCACGACGGGCACGCTGGCGGTGACCGGCGCGGTGGATGCCGGCGGGGCGGTCGCGATCGCCGCCGAGGCGCTGACGCTGGCCGCCGACATCGCGGGCCTTCGCGTCGCGCTGCGCGCCCCGGGCGGCGACCTGCTGCAGCAGGCCGGCGCGGTGGTGACGGAGGCGCTGGATGCGCAGGCGCTCGGCATCGTGCGGCTGGACGCCCCGGCGAACCGCATCGGCGCCATCGCCGGCGGCGCCGGGCTGGTCTTCGGCGTGCGCTCCGCCCGCGCCGCCACCGCGGCCGGCATCGCGGCGCCGGAAGTGGCGCTGGACGTCGCCGGCGACCTGACCCAGGCGGCCGGCGATGCGGGCATCGCCACCGCCCTGCTGCATGCGCGGGCGACCGGCCGCGTCGCCCTGGCCGCCACCGCCAACGCCATCGAAAGCCTGGGCGAGGTCGCCGCGCCGCTTGGCCTTTCGGTCACCACCGGCACGGCGCTGCTGCTGACCTCACCCGTCGATGTCCCGCAGGCGGTGCTGCGCGCCGGCGGCGCGCTGGCGCAGCTGCCCGGCGGGTCGCTCGCCGCCGGCACGCTGGAGGTCGCTTCGGGCGGCGATGTCACCCTCGACCTCGGCGCCAATGCCGTGGCGCGGCTGCTCTCGGCCGAGGCCGCGGGCGCCTTCCGGCTGGCCACCGGCGGCGCGCTATCGCTGGAAGGCCGCATCGCCTCGGCCGGCGCGATGGTGCTGCGCGCGACCGACGGCATCGCCCAGCCCGCCGGCGTCGTCGTCGCGCCGTCGCTCGAAGCCCGCGCGCTGCAGGGCGCGGTGCGGCTCGACCGGCCGAACCAGGTTGCGGTGCTGGCCGGCGGCGGCGCGGCGGACCTGTTCCGCTTCGCCCATGCCGGCGGCGCGCCGCTGCGGCTCGGCGGGCTGATCTCCGCGCCGGAGGTGGCGCTGGCGCTGCCCGCCGGCATCGTCGAGGGCGGCGGCGCGCTGCGCGCCCAGGCGCTGGCGCTGGATGCCGATGGCGCGGTGGTGCTGGACCAGGCGGGGCACCGGGTCGGCGCCGTCTCCGGCCGCGCCGGGGCGCTGCGGCTGGCCGCGGGCGGGCCGCTCGACGTCACGCGGCCGCTCGCGGTCGCCGGCGATCTCGGCCTGGACGCCGAGGGCATCGGCTTCCTCGCCCCCGCCTCGGCCGGCGGGGCGGTGCTGCTGGTCTCCCCGCACGGGCATGTCGTGCAGGCGCCGACCGGCGCGGCGCTGGCCTTCGCCGGCGGGCTCACCGTGCATGGCAACGGAATCGTCGCGCTGGACGGGGCGGGGAACGCCATCCCGGTGCTGGCGGGCGGCTCCGCGGTGGGCAGCTTCGCGCTGGCCACCACCGGCGCGCTCCGCGTGGCGGCCGCGGCGCCGGGGGGCGGCGTGCCGCTGGGCGGCATCGGCCCGGCGGTGGAGGCGGCGACCGTGACGCTCGGCGCCGGCGGGGCGCTGGTGCTGGACGGCGCGGGGCTGGCCGCCGGCACCGCCCTGGCGCTCAGCGCCGGCGGGGCGATGAGCCTGGACGGCACGCGCATCGACGCGCCCTCCGCCACGCTGCGGGCGGAAGGCGCGATGGCGCTGGACCGCGCCACCCTGGCCGCGCAGGTGGTGGATGCGCGGAGCGCGGCGGGGATGACGCTGGACGGCGCCTCGCTGACCGCCGCCGCCGTCACGCTGCGGGCGGAAGGCGCGATGGCGCTGGACCGCGCCACCCTGGCCGCGCAGGCGGTGGATGCGCGGACGGCGGCGGGGATGACGCTGGACGGCGCCTCGCTGGCCGCCGGCGCGGTGACGCTGCGGGCGGAGGGCGCGATGGCGCTCGGCACCGCCGCCATCGCCGCGGCCAGCCTGGATGCGCAGGCGGGCACGGTGCTGGGCCTCGGCCAGGCCAGGCTGGATGCGGCGACGGTCAGCCTGCGCTCGGCCGGATCGCTGGCCATGGACGGTGCGGCCATCGCCGCGACCGGGATCGAGGCGCGGGCCGCCGGCGCGATCGGCCTGGCGCGCGCCGGCCTCGCGGCCGAGACCATGGACCTGGTCGCCGGCACGACCCTGGCGCTGGACGGCGCGACGCTGACCGCCGGCCGCGCGGTGCTGCTGGCGGCGCCCCAGGGGCTGGAAGGCGGGGCGCGCAGCACGCTCAGGCCGCTCGATCCGGCGCGGCGGCCGGTGCTGGTGGTGGACACGCGGCGAGAGGGCGCGCTGGCCGCGCTGCCGGCCGATCTGGCCGCCGACCTGCCGGGGGTGGAGGCGGCGGCCCAGCCCATCCAGCTCGGCTATTTCGGGCCCGCGCGGGCGACGTCGGCGGGGGGGGCGGTGATCGACCTGGCGGCGGGGGACTCGCCGGTCTTCCTGCTGCTGGACGGCGCGCCGGCGCTGGGCGTGCTGGATGCCGGGCGGCTCGGCGTGCTGGGGCAGGGCGGCTCGGCCTTCCTGGTCGGCACGCTGGCGGGCCAGGGCGGCGCGGCGGCGGCGGCGCTGGCGAGGGTGACGCCGGGCCAGTCCGGCTACAGCTTCAACGCCTGCCCGATCGGCGTGGCGAATTGCGGCGCCGGGCCGACACCTTCGGCGCCGGAGGCCGAGGCCCTTGCCATCCGCCAGCGGCCGGCGGGGTTCGACCCGCTTCCCGCGGCCTGGGGCGGGGCTGGGGGGCTGGTGCTGGTGGTGGAGGAGGGGGTGGAGGGCGAGTGACGCGGGGCGCCGGCGGGGACAAGGCCTGACGGACGGGGCATGAGCGCCGGAGCGTGCGCCTTGTGGCCCGGGGGGAGGCTTTGCCTCCCCCCCTTCCCCCCACCACCAGGACTGCCGTCCTGGACCTGCATCGGCTGAAAAGACAAACATGCGAGGGGCTGTGAGGGGGCGCCGCCCGCGGGAGGGGCCGGAGGCACTGCGCGGCCGTCGCCCCGCGCCGCGCCCGAATTCCAGAGGTCCAGGAGGCCCCTGCCTCCTGGTGGGGTAGCTCGAAGGGGCAACGCCCCTTCGAGCTTTTTCCCTGCGCGCCCCCCCCGCTACGCCTCCGCTTCCCCGAACACGCGCGACACATCCCCGCCCCAGCCGTGTTCCGCCCGTGCCAGCCAGCGTTCCGCCTGGGTCAGCCCGCTCGCCGCGATCTCCTCCAGCGGCGCGAGATACGCCTCCTCGCCCAGCCCCCGCGCGCGCAGCCCGTCCCGCGCGATCGCCACCGCGTCGAGCGCCACCTCGCGCAGCCCGCGCCCGGCGATGCCGGCGTGCAGCGCCAGCCGCGGGACGTCCAGCCGCAGGGCGCGGATCGCCTCCACCGTCCAGCCGCGCACCAGCGCCGCCGCCGCCTTCTGGGCCGCGTCGTCGTAGAGCAGGCCGGTCCAGAAGGCAGACTTCGCCAGCATCATCGCCGGCGTGCCGGCGTCCGCCCCGCGCATCTCCAGGAAGCGCTTCAGGCGGACATCGGTGAAGACGGTGGTGACGTGGTCCGCCCAGTCACCCATGGTCGCGCGCTGCCCTGCCAGCGCACCGCCGGCGCGGCCTTCCAGGAAGGCGCGGAAGGGAATGCCGGCGGCGTCGATCCAGCGGCCGTCGCGCATGATGAAGTACATCGGCACGTCGAGGACGAACTGCACGAAGCGTTCGAAGCCGAAGCCGTCCTCGAAGGCAACCGCGGGGATGCCGGTGCGGTCCGGGTCGGTGTCCGACCAGACATGGCCGCGCAGCGTCAGGAAGCCGGAGGGCCGGCCTTCCAGGAAGGGCGAATTGGCGAAGAGCGCGGTGGCCAGCGGCTGCAGGGCGAGCGACACGCGCAGCTTCTCCGCCATGTCCGCCTCGTCGCCGAAGTCGAGGTTCACCTGCACCGTGCAGGTGCGCAGCATCATGTCGAGGCCCATGCCGCCCACGCGCGGCATATAGGCGCGCATGATCTGGTAGCGGCCCTTCGGCATCCAGGGCATGTCGTCGCGCCGCGCCAGCGGGTGGAAGCCCAGCGGCGCGAAGCCGAGGCCGAGCGGGCCTGCCACTTCATGCACCTCCCGCAGGTGGTCGGCCAGTTCCACGCGGGTGCCGTGCAGGTCGGCCAGCGGCGCGCCGGACAGCTCGAACTGCCCGCCCGGCTCCAGGCTGACCGAGGCGCCGCCGCGCTTCAGCCCGATCGGCTTGCCGGCATCCAGGATGGGCTCCCACCCCTTGGCCTGCAGCCCTTCCAGCATCGCGCGGATGCCGCCCGGCTCGTAGGGCGGGGGGGCGAGCGTGTCGCGCGCGAAGCCGAACTTCTCGTGCTCCGTGCCGATGCGCCAGGCGCTGCGCGGCTTGCTGCCGGCGGCGAACCACTCGGCCAGCTGGCGCACCGAGGTGATCGGCGTCAGGTCGGCCTCGCCGGGATTCGACATGGGGACCGCGTTCTCTTCCTGGCGTTCCGCCCCGGGCGGCGTGCCCGCGGCGTCCTGTGCGTGGCCTTCCCGGGGCGGGAAGGATCAGGTCCAGTCGCCCGCCAGCGCCTGCAGCGCGGCGAGCCCGGCCACCGCCGCGGTCTCGGCGCGCAGGATGCGCGGCCCGAGTGCGGCGGGCACAACAAAGGAGCGCCGGCGGAGATCGTCAAGTTCCGGGGGGTCGAACCCCCCTTCCGGGCCGACCAGCAGGGCAAGGGGGTGCATCGCGCCGGCAGGCGCGTCCCGCGGCAGCGCGCCGGCAGGCGCGTCACGCCGCAGCGCGCCGGCAGGCGCGTTTTGCGAAAGCCCGCCGGCAGGCGCGTCACGCCGCAGCGCGCGGGCCAGCGCCTCGCGCAGCGGCGGGGCGGCGCTGCGCTCGGCCGCCACCACCAGCGCCCCACCCGGCCAGGCATCGAGGATGCGGTGCAGCGGCTGCGGCTCGGCGATCTCCGGGATGGTCAGGCGCTCGCATTGCTCGGCGGCGGCGCGGGCGATGGCGGACAGGCGCTGGGCGTTGGTGCGCTCCGCCACCGTGCGGCGGGTGATGACCGGGTGGATCGCGGCGGCGCCGAGTTCGGTCGCCTTCTCCACCGCCCAGTCCATCGGCTCGCGCTTCAGCAGGGCCAGCAGCAGGATCGGGCCGGGCTCCGGCGCCGGGGCGCGCCGGCGCGGGCCGATCGCGAAGGACGCGCGGTCCTTGCGCAGCGTGGCGATGCGCGCCTCGAACTCGCCGTCCGCCGCGTTGAACAGGCGCAGCGCATCGCCCGGGCCGCGGCGCAGCACGGTGCCGAGGTGATGCGCCTGGCCGGGCGCGGCCTCCACCGTCGCGCCTTCGGCGAGCGGCGTGTCCAGGTGCAGGCGGGGGATGGACATGGCGGGCCTCCGCGGGGAGGTATGCGGCATGACGGGATACACGGATATCCGGGCGCAGGGCTGGGTGGCGCGGCTGCCTTCCGGCTGGCGGCCCTTCGCGCTGCTGGCGCGCTTCGACCGGCCGATCGGCGCCTGGCTGCTGGTCCTGCCCGGCTTCTGGGCCATCGCGCTGGCCGCGGAGACGCTTGGCGGGGGGCTGTGGCTGGCCGCGCTGTTCCTGCTCGGCGCCTTCGCCATGCGTGGCGCGGGCTGCGTGGTGAACGATTTGTGGGACCGCAAGCTGGATGCGCAGGTGGAGCGCACGCGGGGGCGGCCGCTGGCCTCGGGCGCCGTCACGCCCTGGCAGGCGCTGTGGTTCCTGGCCGGGCTCTGCGCGGTCGGGGCAGCGGTGCTGTTCCAGCTGAGCTGGACGGCGGTGCTGGTGGGGCTGGGGTCGCTCATCCCCATTGCGCTCTATCCGCTGGCCAAGCGCGTGACGGACTGGCCGCAGGCGGTGCTGGGCGTGGTGTTCAGCTGGGCGGCGCCCACGGGATACGCGGCGGCGACCGGCACGCTGGACGCGGCGGCGCTGCTGCTCTGGGCCGCGGGCTTTTGCTGGATCCTCGGCTACGACACGATCTATGCACATCAGGACCGGGAGGACGACGCGCTGGTCGGCATCCGCTCCACGGCCCGGAAATTCGGGGAACGGTCGGCGGGCTTCGTGGCGCTGTGCTACGCGGCGGCCGTCGCGCTGCTGGCGGCGGCGGCGGCGGTGGCGGGGCTCGGCGCCGGCTTCTACCTGGTGCTGCCGCTGGCCGCCTGGATGCTGGCGCGGCAGGCGCAGCTTCTCGACATCCGCGACCCGGGGCGGTGCCTCGCCCTGTTCAAGTCGAACCGGGAGGCAGGGCTGGTGATCGCGCTCGCCTTCCTGGCGGGGCGGCTGTGAGACGCGACGCCGCGGCGGCCGAAGACTTCGTGCGGGACAACACCGCGATCGGGCATGGCACCCTGGTGCCGGAGATCGCGCTGCACCTGGCGACCGAGATCACCCCGATCTGGCAGGCGACCGAGGCCTGGCTCGCCGAGCGGAACGTCGAGCCGCCCTTCTGGGCCTTCGCCTGGCCCGGCGGGCAGGCGCTGGCGCGGCTGCTGCTGGACGAGCCGGCGCGGGTGGCGGGGAAGCGCGTGCTGGATTTCGCCGCCGGCTGCGGGGTGGCCGCCATCGCCGCCGCACGGGCCGGCGCGGTGGTGGAGGCCGCCGAGATCGACACGCTGGCCGCCGCCGCGCTGCGGCTGAACGCGGCGCTGAACGGCGTGGCAATGACCGTGACGGAAGGCGACGTGGTGGGCCAGCCGAACCGCTGGGACGTCATCCTGTGCGGCGATGTCTGCTACGAGGCGCCGATGACCGCCCACATCCTGCCCTGGCTGCGCGGCCTGGCCGCGGTCGCGGAGGTGTGGGTGGCCGATCCCGGCCGGGCCTACCTGCCGAAGGACGGGCTGGCGCCGCTGGCGCGCCATGCCGTGCCGACCAGCCTGGAGCTGGAGGACCGGGTGGAACGGGTGGTCACCATCCACCGCCTCTCGCCCTGATCGCGCCGCGACCCTGCCGCAACCATCGCGGCAGGATGATGGGGCCATGACGATCCGTGCCCTGCTCGCCCTCCTGCTCGCCCTGCTGGTCGCCCCGGCCGCGCTCGCCCAGACCGAGCGCCGCTACGACGACCGCGGCCGCTACATCGGCCGGTCGGAGACCCGCAATGGCGAGACGCGCTTCTACGACGACCGCGGCCGCTACACCGGAAGGTCCGAGGCCCGCGGCGGGGAGATGCGCTTCTACGACGACCGCGGGCGCTACACCGGCCGGGCCGAGGAACGCGGCGGGGAGATCCGCCGCTACGACGACCGCGGCCGCTACACCGGCCGCAGCGAGGCGCGCGGCGACGAACGCCGCGACTACGACGACCGCGGCCGTTTCATCGGCCGCAGCGAGACCCGCGGCGGGGAGACGCGGCTCTACGACGACCGCGGCCGCTTCGAGGGGAGGGTCGAGAAGCGCTGAGCCAGCGCTGGCGCGCCGCGCCGGGCGTCCTGCGGCCTGGGCCGGGGCGTCGCCAGCCCAGGCCGGACGCGCCGCCGGCCTGCAAGGCCCGCCCGTGCCGCGGGGCCGCCCGGCGGTTCCTCACGCCTCCGCCGGCACGCGTTCCTGCAGCGGCATCAGGATCTCCGTCAGCCATTCCGCCGGCGGGGTCGTGCGCGGGTCGTTGAGGTAGTCCTCGCGCGGCGGCTGGTCGGCCGGTTCCTCGCCGCTCGCCGGCAGCCAGTCGCGGTAGAGCCAGGTGTAGACCGGCTCCAGCTCCGCATAGGGCCCCTTGAACAGCACCACCGCGCAGCGCGTCGGCGGCAGGTCAAGGATGCGCACGCCCTCCGTGCCCTCGACGCCTGCCGGCACGGTCAGCCCGGCCTCGGAGCGCAATTCCTTCTCCGGCACGCTGGTCGGGTCGTCGTGGTAGAGGGCGATGAAGCGCGTCGCCTCCCCCACCAGGCCGCGGGCCACGGCCCAGGCCATCAGCCGGTCGAAGACCGTGCCGATCTGGCCATAGGGCCCGCGATGCGGCAGCACGGCCAGCCGCAGCGCGGGTTCCTCGCGGATGGTGACCTGGTGCATGGAGGCGTCCTCCTCGGATCGGGGTGGCGGGGGCAGGGTGGTGCCGATGCCCCCCGCATCCCGGTAGGCGGCGGGGGGGATGCCGTAGGCGGCGCGGAAGGCGCGGGTGAAGGCGGCCGCGCTGCCATAGCCGCAGCGCTTCGCCACCTGCACCACCGCCAGCCCCTCCCGCACCAGCAGCACCGCGGCGCGGGAGAGGCGTTCCCGCGCCAGGGTCTCGGCCGGGGTCTCGCCGGTCAGCACCCGGTAGATGCGGTGGAAGTGGAAAGGGCTGAAGGCGGCCTCGGCGGCCAGTTCCTCCAGGCTCGGCGTTCGCGCCGGGTCGGCGGCGATGCGCGCCACCGCGCGGGCGATGCGCCTGCCGTAATCGACCCTGGTGGTGTCCTTCAGCGTCATCGCGTTACGTCCCTGGCCGTTCCTTCATGCCCCGCCGGCGCTTGATCGCGCTTGCGGTTTCGATGCGCGCGCCGCGCTTGCGCCGGCCGCCCCGCGCCTTATGGTCCGCCGGAACGAGGCGCCCCGCCCTGCCCGGGCCGGCGGCGAGAGGAAGGCAAGCACCCCATGGCAGACAGCTTCGACGTCATCGTCATCGGCGCCGGCCCCGGCGGCTATGTCTGCGCGATCCGCGCCGCACAGCTCGGCCTGAAGGTCGCCTGCGTCGAGAAGCGGGAGACGCTGGGCGGCACCTGCCTGAATGTCGGCTGCATCCCTTCCAAGGCCTTGCTGCAATCCTCCGAGCATTTCGAGGAAGCGAAGCACAAGCTGGCCGACCACGGCGTGAACGTGGGCAGCGTCAGCCTGGATCTTGCGAAGATGCTGGCGCGCAAGGGCGAGGTGGTGACCGCCAACGTCAAGGGCATTGAGTTCCTGTTCAAGAAGAACAAGGTCACCTGGCTGAAGGGTGCCGGGCGGATCACCAGCCCCGGCAAGGTGGAGGTCGCCGGCACCGCCTACGACACGAAGCACATCGTGATCGCCACCGGCAGCGAGAGCATCCCCCTGCCGGGCGTGGATGTGGACGAGGCGCAGGTGGTCACCTCCACGGGCGGGCTGGAGCTGGACAAGGTGCCGGGCCATCTGGTGGTGATCGGCGGCGGCTATATCGGGCTCGAGCTCGGCAGCGTCTGGCGGCGCCTGGGGTCCGAGGTGACGGTGGTGGAATACCTGGACCGCCTGGTGCCAAGCATGGACAACGAGGTGGGCAAGGCCTTCGAGCGCATCCTCGGCAGGCAGGGCATGAAGTTCCGCCTCAAGACCAAGGTCACCGGCGCGCGGAAGGGCAATGACGGCGTGACGCTGACGCTGGAACCCGCGCAGGGCGGCGCGGCGGAGGAGCTGAAGGCCGATGTCGTGCTGCTGGCGATCGGCCGCCGCGCCTACACGGAAGGCCTCGGCGTGGCGGAGGCCGGGGTGGCCACCGACGGGCGCGGCCGCGTGGTCACCGACGGGCACTTCGCCACCAGCGTCCCCGGCATCTGGGCGATCGGCGACGTCATCGCCGGCCCGATGCTGGCCCACAAGGCGGAGGAGGAAGGCGTCGCGCTGGCCGAGCACCTGGCCGGCCAGAAGCCGCACATCAACTACGATGCGATCCCCGGCGTGGTCTACACTTGGCCCGAGGTCGCCAGCATCGGCAAGACCGAGGAGCAGCTGAAGGCGGACGGCGTGGCCTACAAGGTCGGCAAGTTCCCCTTCACCGCGAATGGCCGCGCCCGCGCCATGGGCGACACCGACGGCTTCGTGAAGATCCTGGCGGACAAGCAGACCGACCGCGTGCTGGGCGCGCATATCCTGGGCCCCGATGCCGGCACGCTGATCGCGGAGATCGCGATCGCCATGGAATTCGGCGCCTCCGCCGAGGACGTGGCGCGCACCTGCCACGCCCATCCCTCGCTGAACGAGGCGGTGAAGGAAGCCGCCCTGGCCGTCGACGGGCGCGCCTTGCATATGTGATGACGCGGGCCTGGCGGCCCGCCGCGCCAGTCTGTGATGTGCGGGCCTGGCGGCCCGCCGCGCCGCAGACATGGCGTGCCCGGCGGCACTGTTCGTCGCCGCGCGGGGCCGCGTCGCGGCCCTTTGGTCGCGACGCCTTTGCGGCGGAGCTGAGGGCCCGCGGCGCCGCAGGCGCGGCGCGCCGGGCGGTGCTGGCGCGGCGCGCCGGGCGGTGCTGGCGCGGCGCGCCGGGCGGTGCTGGCGGTCGCCGCGCGGGGCCGCCTTGCGGCCCCTTGGTCCTGGTCTGCCGAGGAGCGGAGCTGGGGGCCCGGCGCCCGCCGCCCCGTTGCGCCGCCCCCCCGCGCGCCCCATCTCGCGCGTCATGATGGAGTTCCGACCTTCCCTCTCCCGCAAGGCCGCGGGCTGGTCCTTCCTGGGGCTTGGCGTGATCGGGCTGGTGCTGCCCTTCCTGCAGGGCTTCCTGTTCCTCGCCCTCGGCCTCTTCGTGCTGCGCCACCAGTATCTCTGGGCGCATCGCGGCATGGGCTGGGTTGAATCGAAGTGGCCCGGCGCCGTCGGCAAGGCCGAGGCGCTGGAAACGCGGATGATCGAGCGCGGCCGCGGCGCGCGGCTGCGCCTGCGCCGGCTGCTCGGCCGCGCCTGAGGCGCGGGGCGGGCAACGAAACCGCCCGCCCCGAAGGCCGTTTCCCGGCAGGACAGACCTGCCAGGAGACACCACCATGCACCGCCGTTCCGTGCTGGCCGCCAGCTTCGCCGCCGCCGCCTCCCCCGCCTTCGCCCAGGGCCTGCTGGAGCGCCTGGCCGGCACCAGCACCGGCGCCACCGCCTTCGTGGAGTTCGCCGCCGTCAGCGACAATTTCGAGATCGAGGCCAGCCGCATCCTGCTGGCGCGCAGCCAGCACCCGCAGATCCGCGACTTCGCCGAGCGCATGATCGCGCACCACACGATGATGTCGGCCGAGCTGCGCGCCCTGCCGGAAGCCACCACCCGCATGCCCTCCACCATGGACGAGCGGCACAGCCGCATGCTGGTGCTGCTGCGCCAGCAGGAGGAGGTCGACATGCTGAACCGCTTCTACGTCCAGCAGCAGGTCGAGGCGCATGAGGAAGCGCTGGCGGTCTACGATGCCTATGCGCAGGGCGGCGACGTGCCGGCGCTGCAATCCTTCGCGCAGCGCCATGTGGGCGCGATCCGCCAGCACCTGGAGATGGCGCGCGCCCTGCAGGCGCCGCGCGCCGGCTGATACTGGACGGCAAAAGTCCTGACTTACAGCCGCCGCCGGCGGCTGAGGCGCCGAATGGCGCCCGCCGCAAGTGCGGCGAGCCAAGCGCAGCGCCGGCGCCTGAGGGGAAATGCGTCAGCATTTCCGCCGGTCAGTATGACCCGCGCGGCGGGGGTGGGCGACCGGGCCGCGCCCGGCGGAGCCGCCGGCCGGCACCGCCCGGTGCACCCCCCGGTTCGTTCGCTTTTTCGCCGACGCCGGTCCAGGGCGGCGGCCCCGGTGGGGGGGGGTCGAACGCCGCAGGCGTTTGACGGGGGCAGGCGAAGCCTCCCCCCGGCCGCCGGGCGCGGTCTCACCCGTAGCTTGGCGCTACAAGGCGAAGCCTGCCCCCCGATACCCCCGCCACCCGTGGCTTCGCCGCCTATCCCTCCGCCCCCAGCCGCCGCAGTGCTTCCAGCGGCGAAGCCTCCGCCCGCCAGCCGAAATCCCGCGCGAAGGCCGCGGCATCCACCACCAGGTCGCCCGCCAGCTGCGCCCCCGCCAGCCGCCGCAGCAGCGCCGGCGGCAGGCCGAACAGCCGCGCCGGCCGCCCCATGCCCTCGCGCAGCGCCGCGACGATCTGCGCGGTGGAGACCGGCCCGGCATCCGCCAGCACATAGGCCCCGGGTTGCCAGCGCCGCAGCGCCGCCGCCACCGCCGTGCCGAACCCCTCCACCGACAGCAGGCTGCGCCGGTTGGCCAGCGCGCCGAAGGGCAGCGGCCAGGGCGTCGCCGCCAGCCGCCGCAGCCGCGCCAGGTTCCCGGGCGCGCCCGGCCCCGCGACCAGCGGCGGCCGCAGCACCAGCAGCGCGCACGGCCCCCCCGCCAGGGCCCCGCGCAGCGCCCGTTCCGCCGCCAGCTTGGCCTCGGCATAGGCGGTTTGGGGGGCGAAGGCCGAGGCCTCGGTGACCGGCGCCGCCCCGCCCGGCCCATGCACGCCGACGCTGCCCACGAACAGCATCCGCCCGACGCCGCAGGCCGCGGCGGCGCGGCCCAGCGCCAGCGGCCA
Source organism: Acetobacteraceae bacterium (assembly GCA_027487675.1). Lineage (GTDB taxonomy): Bacteria > Pseudomonadota > Alphaproteobacteria > Acetobacterales > Acetobacteraceae > Falsiroseomonas. The sequence continues at coordinate 30,244 of JAIYDD010000050.1, forward strand.
GTCGCGGTTGACCGCCAGCATCTCCGCCGCCGGCGTGCCGCGCCGATGCGCGATCGCGGCCAGGTGCAGCAGCGCATCCTGCCCGGCCAGCGCGGCGCGCCAGGCGGCCTGCGGCGCCGCGGCGTCCAGCCGCAGATGCGCCACGACGCCGGCCGGCGCCGCGCCGCGCCCGGCGGTGGTCACCGCATGGCCCTCCGCCAGCAGACGCGGCAGCAGGTGCCGGCCGAGGAAGCCGCCCGCGCCGGTCATCAGGATGCGCATGCCCATGCCGCAAGCCTACCATCCCGGCGCTTCGCGCGGCTGCGCCCGGCGGCGGTCACCGCAAGGCGCCCCGCCAGCAGCCGCGGCAGCAGGCGCGGATTCGCATGCCCATGCCGCAAGCGTGGCAGCCCGGCGCTTCGCGCGGCTTGGCCTGGCGGCGGGCCAGGGGCAGCATCGCGCGCATGTGGTCCGTCGCAAGCGGCCTCGGCGTGGCGCAGACCATCGCCTGGGCCTGCACCTACTACCTGCCGGCGGTGGTCGCCGGCGATGTCGCCGCCGAACTCGGCGTCTCCCGCACCCTGGTGGTCGGCGCCTTCTCGGCCGCGCTGCTGGTGGCGGGGCTCGCCGCGCCCGCGGTCGGCCGCGCCATCGAGGCGCGCGGCGGCCGCGGCGTGCTGTGCGTCTCCGCCCTGGTCCTGGCCGCGGGTCTCGCGATGCTCGGCCTGCTGCCGGGGCTGTGGGGCTGGGTGGCGGGCTGGCTGGTGGTCGGCGCCGGCATGGCGCTCGGCCTCTACGAGGCCGCCTTCTCCACCCTCGGGCGGCTCTACGGCACGGGCGCGCGGCGGTGGATCACCGTGGTGACGCTGTTCGCCGGCTTCGCCAGCACCATCGGCTTCCCGGCCAGCACGCTGCTGGCCGAAAGCTTCGGCTGGCGCGCCACCTGCCTGATCTACGCCGCCGTCCACCTGGCGGTGGTGCTGCCGATCTACGCCTTCATGGTCCCGCGGGCCGGGCCGCCGCCGCCGCCGGCGCCGCGGCGCGCCGCCGATGCCCCGCACGCCGCCTGGGCGCGGCGCGCCTTCGTGCTGCTGGCGGCCTTCTTCACGCTGCGTTCCATCGTCTCCGCCGTGTTCAGCGTGCACCTGATCGCGCTGCTGGAGGGGCTGGGCCTGGCGCTGGCGGCGGCCGTCGCGGTGGCGGCCGCCGTGGGCGCGGCGCAGGTGGGCGGGCGGGTGCTGGAATTCACGCTCGGCGCGCGCGCCCATCCGCTGACGGTGGCGCGCTGGGGCGCGGCGCTGCTGCCGCTCGGGGCCGCGGCGCTGCTGCTGGCCGGCCCGCCGGCGGCGATCGGCTTCGCGCTGGCCTATGGCGTCTCCAACGGCATCCTGACGATCAGCCGCGGCGCCGTGCCGCTCGCGCTGTTCGGGCCGCAGGGCTATGCCGTGCTGATGGGGCGGCTGGCCATGCCGATGCTGGTCGCACAGGCGATGGCGCCCACCCTCGCCACGCCGCTGGTGGAGGCGCTGCCCGCCATGGCCACCTTCGCGCTGGCCGGGCTGGTCGCGCTGGTCGCGGCGGCCTGCCTGTGGCGCGTCGCGCCGCGCGCCGGGTCTTGACCTTGTCATAATGTTGGCTTTCACGACGTCTCGACCAGACCCTTCGGAGTTGGCATGTCGCCAGGCCCCACCCCGCGCCGCATCCAGGCCAGCCTGAACGGCGCCCGCCTGCGGGGCTTCCATCCGCGCCTGCCGCTGACGGCCGAGGCGCTGGCCGCCGACGCCGCCGCCTGCGCCGCCGCCGGCGCGGTCGCGCTGCACCTGCACCCGCGCGACGCGGCGGGGGAGGAGACGCTGGCGCCCGCCGTCATCGGCGCCACCGTCGCCGCGGTGCGCCGCGCCGCGCCGGGCCTGCCGGTCTCGGTCAGCACCGGCGACTGGATCGAGCAGGACGATGGCCGCCAGATCGCCTGCGTGCGCGCCTGGGCGGGGCTGCCGGCGGGCGAGCGGCCGGACGAGGCCTCGGTCAACCTGGCCGAGCCGACCGCCGAGCCGGTGATGCTGGCGCTGCTGGAAGCGGGCATCGGCGTGGAGGCGGGGCTGGCGCGCGTCGCGGATGCCGAGAAGCTCCTGGGGCTCGGCCTGCTGCGCCATTGCCGCCGCCTGCTGGTGGAGATCGACGACATCGCCCCCGACCTGGCGCTGGCCGAGGCCCGGCTGGTGCTGGCGCGGCTGGGGGGCGAGGGGCCGGAGCGGCAGCTGCACGGCTTCGGCCGCAGCGCCTGGCCGCTGGCGCGCCAGGCCGCGGCGCTGGGGCTGATGCTGCGCCTCGGCCTCGAGGACCTGTCCGAACTGCCGGACGGCACGCCGGCGCCCGGCAACGCCGCGCTGGTCGCCGCGGGGATGGCGCTGCCGCCGGCCGGCGACGCCGCCTGACGCCCCGCTCCCGCGGATCGCCGGCCGGCGTGCCGGGCGGGCGGCGCCGTAGCGCTACATCATGTTCGCCGTGACCCCGCCATCGACGAAGATCAGCTGGCCGGAGACGAAATCCGCCGCCGGGGAGGCGAGGAACACCGCCGTGCCCGCGATCTCCTCCGGCTGCGCGTAGCGGCCGGCGGGGCAGCGCGAGGTCACCTTCGCCATCCATTCGGCATTGCCGGAGAGCGGCCGGTTCAGCTCGGTGTCGAACCAGCCCGGCCCGATCGCATTGCACTGGATGTTGTGCGGCCCGAGTTCCACGGCCAGCGCGCGGATGAACATCTTGAGCCCACCCTTGGCCGCCGCATAGGGCGTGATGGTGCCCCGGCCGAGCTCGGAGGCCAGGCTGCCGGTGGCGATGATCTTGCCCCGCCGGCGCGCCTTCATCCCCGGCACCACCAGCTTGGAGAGGCGGAACAGCGCGCGCAGATGCGTGTCCAGCACGGCATCCCAGCCTGCCTCGGTGATCTCCTCGACCGGGGCGCGCCACTGGTTGCCGGCGTTGTGCAGCAGGATGTCGACCGGCCCCATCCCGCCCAGCGCGGCTTCCGTCGCCGCCAGGTCGGTCACGTCGAAGGCCGAGGCGCGCGCCGCCAGGCCCTCGGCGCGCAGCGCCGCGGCGGCGGCTTCGGTCGTCGCGGGGTCGCGCCCGTTCAGCACCACCTCCGCGCCCGCTTCCGCCAGCCCGCGCGCCATGGCGGCCCCGAGCCCGCGCGAGGCGCCGGTGACGAGCGCGACGCGCCCCGAAAGATCGAACCGCGCGGCATGGCTCGGCGCTGGCATCGGCGTGTCCTTCCCTGTCTCCCCGGGCGGCAGCCTGGAGCGTGATCGCCGGGGGACGGAACGCCCGGAGGCGTGAATCACGCGGCGAAACACTAGGCCAGACCACGATCGGCGATCCACTTGGCGCCGATCTTGGTCTGGCGGCGGAGCGTTGCGCCGCCACCCCCTGTTCGGGTATGTCGTAGTGCAACGAAAATGCCTGCCAGAACCACCAGGGAGATCCCTCCATGCCGGGACACATGCCGGGCCGTCGCCCCTTCCTTGCCCTCGCCGGGGGCGCGCTGGCCGCGCCCCTGCTCGCCCGCGGCGCCGCCGCGCAGGGCTTCTCGGACCGGCCGGTCCGCATCGTCGTGCCCTTCCCGCCGGGCCAGTCCACCGACATCGTCGCCCGCCTGGTGGCCGAGGCGCTGTCCGCCCGCTGGCCGCACCGCGTCGTGGTGGAGAACCGCGCCGGCGGCGCCGGCGCCATCGGGATGGAGGCGGTGGCCCGCGCCCCGGCCGACGGCACCGTGCTGGTCGCCGGCTCGATCGGGCCGATGGCGGTGAACCCGGCGGTGATGCCGCGCCTGCCCTACGACCCGGAACGCGACTTCGCGCCGATCACCAACCTCTCCATGGTGCCGCTCTGCATCGTGGCGCATCCGTCCTTCCCGGCCGGCGACCCGGCCGGGTTCCTGGCGGCGGCGCGGGCGGCGAACCCGCCGCTGGATGTCGCGACCGCCGGCCCGGCCAGCGGCGCGCACATGGCCGCCGAGCTGCTGGCGCACCGGCTCGGCGTGCGGCTGAACATGGTGCATTACCGCGGCAGCGGGCCGGCGGTGACGGACCTCGTCGCCGGCAATGTGCGGCTGATGACGGACAGCCTCGCCTCCGCCCTGCCGCATGTTCGCGGCGGGCGCCTGAAGCTCATCGGCGTCAGCACCGCCCGCCGCGTCACCTGGGCGCCGGAGGTGCCGACCTTCGCCGAGACGGTGGCGCCGGGGCATGAGGCGGTGGGCTGGAACGGCCTCGCCGCGCCGGCCGGCACGCCGCCCGCTGTCATCGCCCGCATCAACGCCGACGTCACCGCGGCGCTGCGCGACCCGGAGGTGGTCCGCCGCGTCGAGGAGGCCGGGATGCTGGCCGACCCGATGACCCCCGAGCAGTTCGGCGCCTTCCTGCGCGCCGAGCTGGCCCGCTGGCGGGAAGTGGCGCGGGTCGCGAACGTCCGGCTGGAAGGGTGACGATGGGCTGAAGGGGCGCGGCCCCAGAGGCGCGAAGCTGCCGACGGGGCAGCGCCCGGCAGCCCGGGGGGAGGCTTCGCCTCATACGCGCGAAGATAGGCGCATCGTTGGCGCGGCCCCCACCCTCCCACGACGCTTCGCGTCGCGGGCCCCTCCCTCCCCCGCTTCGCGGGAGAGGGGACGAAGGCGCCCACTTCTCCC
>JAIYDD010000096.1 GCA_027487675.1 Acetobacteraceae bacterium
CCTTCGGCGAGGCGAAGACGATGGTGGGCATGGCGACCTCCACGCGCGCTATCGGGCGGCTTTCCGATAGCAAGCAGAAAGCGCGCCGACGGTCAACGGATAGCCACCGGATAGCTTTCTGGTCGCCATCGGCGTCCCGAAGGCGCGCCCGCCCCGCCCAGGCTCCCGGATATCCGATCGCCGTCCGCTTTTGGATAGCTTCCCGATATCCCACGGCAGCCCGATGGCCATCCGATCGCGCGCCCACCTGCCCCCGCCATCCCCATCCGCCGCTCGCGCACAGCCCGGCCCCACCCCCGCAGGGCGATGGCACACGCTCTGGCGCGGAGGAAAACTCCCTCTCCCGCCTTGGCAGGGGAGCGCCGGCGCAGTGCGCCGTCGGGGGTGGGTCGCGCAGCGCTCGACGGAAAGCCTCTTCGTATCAAAGATATGGGTTGGCGCTTCGCGCGCCCCCCTCACCCCGACGGGGCACTGCCACGGCGCTCTCCCCCCGTCGGGGGGAGAGGGCAAGAACCTCTCCGCCGTTCGCGCTCCGTACTGCATATGCAATTGCCCTGAGGGGCGGTCAGCCGCGGCGGCCGGCCAGGATGCGGTAGCGCACATGGCCCTCGGTCTGCAGCGTCTCCAGCAGCAGGCCGCCGATCTCGGCCTCCGCCCGCACGCCGAGGCCGAGCAGGCGCGACAGCCGCGTGCCGCGTTCCAGCTCCGCCAGCCGCGGCGCCAGCGCCTGCATCCCGCGCACCTGCAGCAGCGGGTTGAGGTCGCGCTCCGCCACCGGCGCCAGGCCGGCGGCGCGGAACGCATCCAGCCAGCCCTGGCGCGTCGGCGCCACCGGGCAGCGCCAGCAGCGGCGGAAGCGGGCGAGCCGCGCGGCCGCCTCGGCCGGCAGCGCCTCCTCCGGCATGTCGTCCACCACCACCAGGTGGCCGCCCGGGGCGAGCGCCTCGGCCAGGTTCGCCACGGTCCGCGCGGGGTTCGCGCTGTGGATCAGGCTCTCGATCCCGTAGATCAGGTCGTAGCGGCCGGGCAGCGGCGCGTCGTAGGAGCCGACCTCGATCCGCACGCGATCGGCCAGCCCGCGCGCCGCCACCTCCGCCATGCCGCGCGCCGCCTGCACCGGCGACAGCGTCAGCCCCAGCCATGCCCCGCCGAGGCGCGGTGCCAGGTCCAGCATCGTCGCGCCATAGCCGCAGCCGGCATCCAGCACCCGCGGCGCCGCCGGCAAGGCGAGCCCTTCCAGCATCAGGCGGTGGATGACGAAGGGCGATGCCGCGCCGCCCGCCGGATCGGCCAGCGCGCGATGCACCGGCAGCGCCCCATGCCCGGCCTCCGCCCGCCTTTCGTGGAACCAGGACAGGCGGTCGAGCCAGCGGTAGTAGCGGGCGACCCGGCGCGCCTGGCGCGCGGCATCGGGCGGAACGGTTCGGGGCACGGGCATGCGCCCAGCATGGGCCCTGGCTGCGCCGGCGCAAGCACCAGTGGCGCGGGCCGCGGCAACCGCGGGGGCGCCTCGGCCGTTCCACGCCCGACCGAGGCGAAGGAGACGGCGCATGGCGGAGACGCGGACGGACAAGGCGGCGCGCGACAAGCTGTGGGGGATGATCCGCGACATCAAGGTCGCGATGCTGGTGACGCTGGACCAGGAAGGGCAGATGCGCGGCCGCCCGATGCGCGCCGTGGCGCTGCGCGAATTCGCGGGGGAGCTGTGGTTCTTCACCAGCCAGCCCAGCCCCAAGACGGCGGAGATCCGCCAGGATGACCGGGTGCTGCTGGCCTATGCCGACCCGGACGACCAGAACTACGTCGCCATCAGCGGCCACGCGCAGGTGATCCGCGACGAGGCGAAGCAGAAGGAACTGTGGTCCGAGCCGCTGCGCACCTGGTTCCCGGGCGGGCCGGAAGACCCCTCCGCGGCGCTGCTGAAGGTGGAGGTGGACGGCGCGGAATACTGGGACAGCCCGTCCTCGACCCTGGTGCACGCCTATGGCTACGTGAAGGCGCGGCTGACGGGCGAACCGCCGAAGGCGGGGGAGAACGACAAGGTGGCGCTGCGCAAGCCGGCCTGACGGGGGCGATGGCGGGTGCCACCTGCCGGGGGGTGCTCCGCAGCCCCCGATACCCGGCGCCGCCTGCCCGGGGGTGCTCCGCACCCCCCGATAGCCGCGCCACCTGCCCGGGGGGTGCTCCGCACCCCCCGATACCCCCCCGGCCAAGGGCCCAAGGCCCTTGGAACCCTTCCCTTATGCGCCGCTCAAATCGGCGATGAGCGCACCGAGCGACGCACTGTCCAACTCGCCGCGGCCGGAATTGACCAGGGCCTCCAGCATCTGCGCGGCCAACGCGGTCGCCGGCGCGAAGACACCCATGTCGCGCATCGCCGCGGCCGACAGCCGCAGATCCTTGCGCATCAGCGCCGCCCGGAAGCCGGGGGCGAAGGCGCCCTCCAGCATGCGCTTCGCATGGTTCTCCAGCACGAAGGACCGCGCACTGCCGCCGAGCAGCGCCGTCCGCATCGCCGCCCCGTCCAGCCCGGCCTTCGCACCCAGCGCCAGCGCCTCCGCCACCGCCAGCATGGTCGTGGCCACGATCAGCTGGTTGGCCGCCTTGCAGACCTGCCCCGCGCCCGCCGGGCCGAGATACGTCAGCGTCCTGCCCATCGCGCGGAAGGCCGGCTCGGCGCGGGCGAAGGCAGCCGCGTCGCCACCCACCATGCAGGTCAGCGTGCCGTCCTTCGCGCCCTGCGGGCCGCCGGAGACCGGGCTGTCCAGCAGCACCGCGCCCGTCCGCTCCGCCAGGCGCGTGGCGAACTCGGCCGCGGCGGTCGCGGAGATGGTCGAGAAATCAACCACCACCGTCCCCGGCGCGACGCCCTCCGCCACGCCATCGGGGCCGAACAGCACTGCCTCGACGTCCGGCGTGTCCGGCACGCAGATGCCGATGAAGGCCGCCCCCCGCGCGGCCTCGGCCGGCGTCGCGGCCCAGCGCGCGCCCGCCGCCTCCAGCGCCGCCGCCTTGGCGCGGCTGCGGGTGGCGACCGCCAGCGCGAAGCCCGCCTTGGCCAGGTTCGCCGCCATGGCGGCCCCCATCACGCCCAGGCCGATGAAGGCCACGGGGGCGGGCGGGGCGATGCTGTCCGTCATGCGGCGTCAGGTCCTCCGAAAGGTCGCGCGGGCGCTCAGGCCCGGCGGATGGCGGCGCGGATGGCGTCCAGCAGCGCATCCATGTCGCGCTGGAACCCCGGCCCGTCGGCATAGCCGTCGGCTTCCCCCGTGCGGGCCTGGAAGGCCTGCCAGACCGGGGTGGCCAGCCCCAGGCGGAAGCGGTCGTGCAGATACGCCACCATCTCGGGCGGCATGCCGGCGGGGCCGATCCAGCCCTTCATGTTCTCCGCCACCACCGCCATGCCCAGCTCCGCCAGCGTCGGCACCTGCGGATGGGCCGGGTGGCGGCGGGCCGACGCCACGGCCAGCGGCAGGATGTCGCCCGAGGCGACCAGCCCGCCGAACTCGTCCGACGCCTGCACCGCCAGGTCGATCTGCCCGGCGATCAGCGCCTGCTGCTGCGGCCCGCCGCCGGTGTAGGGCACGTGCAGCAGCTCGACGCCCGCCGCGCGCGACAGCAACAGGAAGATCGAATGCGACAGCGTGCCGACGCCGGCCGAGCCATGGGTCAGCGCCTCCGGCTGGGCGCGCGCGGCGTCCAGCGCCTGGGCCATGCTGGTGAAGCGGCCGCCGCGCCCGCGGGCGCAGATGCAATGCGCGTTGCGCGTCAGCCGGATGATCGAGGTGAAGCTGCGCTTCGGGTCGTAGGGCAGCTCGCGATGCGCGGGGATCGAGGTGCTCTCGCTGCCGCCGCCCAGCAGCAGGGCGGTGCCGTCGGGCGGCATCCGCGCCACCTGCTCGGCCGCCAGCGCGCCGCCGGCGCCGGGGCGGTTCACCACGACCAGGGGCACGGGGAAGATCGGCGTGCAGGCCTCCGCGATGGTGCGGGCGATGATGTCGCTGCCCCCGCCCGGGGCGAAGCCGGCGATCAGCTGGATCGGGCGTGTCGGCTGCCAGCCCTGGGCGCGGGCAATGGCCGCGATGGCGAGCGGGGCGGCGGCGAGCGTCAGCAGCCCGCGGCGGCGGATCGGCATGGGCATCGTCTCCCTGGCGGGCCGTCTCGCGCGGCCCTGGACCGCAGCATGGCGCGCGGCCGGCAGGGCGGCAACCGGCGCGCCGCGTCACGTGCCTTCGTCGGGGATGTTCAGCAGCGCGCCGCAGGCCTTGCAGTGCACCGCATCCGGCTCGTGCCGGCCGAGCCCGCAGGCCTGGCAGCGGAAGCGCACCTTGTTCGGCCGGAACAGCGCCTGCGCCAGCCGCAGGAACAGCGTGACGCCGGCCAGCATGATCACCACGCTGATCAGCCGCCCCGCCGTGCCGGGCAGGGTGATGTCGCCGAAGCCCGTCGTGGTCAGCGCCGTCACCGTGAAATACAGCGCATCGGCGAAGTTCGCGATCTGCGGGTTGGTCGCCTGCTGGGTGGCGTGCACCACGCCGGTCATCACCACGATGAACACCGTCAGGTCGGCGGCGGCGACGAAGGCGTCCTGGTTGCGGCGGAACAGCGGCAGGTCGTGGCGCAGATGCGCGACCAGCCGTGCCGAGCGCAGCAGCCGCACCACGCGCAGGCTGCGCAGGAAGCCCCAGCCGGGCAGGAAGGGCGCGGCGAGGAAGGCGATCACGGAAAGCAGGTCGGCGATCCCCGCCGGGTGCAGCAATTCCCGCCGCGCCGAGGCCGACCCGCGCAGGCGCAGCGCGAATTCCGCGGCCAGCGCGATGCCGAACAGCAGGTCCACGCCGAGCACCAGCCGCGAGCGCGGCAGGAAGCTCTCCGCGATCACCCAGCCGATGGCGGCGAGGTCGAGCGCCAGCAGCGCATAGGCCGCCCGCGCGCCAGGCCGTCCGCCGGCGCGGAAGATGCCGGCGATCGGATCGGGCAAGCGGTCCGCGCGCGCCGTGCCGTCCTGGTCGTCGCCGCGCGCCGGGTCGGCCACGCGCTCAGCGCGTCGGCTTCGGCGGGCTCACCGAATGGTCGTAGAAGCCGCGGCCCGTCTTGCGGCCGAGCCAGCCGGCCTCGACATATTTGCGCAGCAGCGGGCTCGGCCGGTATTTCGGGTCGCCCAGGCCCTGGTGCAGCACCTCCAGCACCGAGAGGCAGGTGTCGAGGCCGATGAAATCCGCCAGCTCCAGCGGCCCCATCGGGTGGTTGCAGCCGAGCTTCATGCCGGTGTCGATCGAGGCCACGTCGCCCACGCCTTCCTGCAGCGCGAAGCAGGCCTCGTTGATCATCGGCAGCAGGATGCGGTTGACGATGAAGGCCGGATAGTCGGCGGCATAGGCCACCGTCTTGCCCATGCGCGTGGCCAGCCCCGCCACCGCCTGCACCGTCGCGTCTTCCGTGGCCAGGCCGCGAATCACCTCCACCAGCTTCATCAGCGGCACCGGGTTGAAGAAGTGCATGCCGACGAAGCGCCCCGGCCGGTCGGTGGCCGCCGCCAGCCGCGTGATCGGGATGGAGGAGGTGTTGGTGGCGATCAGCGCATCCGCGCGCAGGTGCGGGCACAGCGCGGCGAGGATCTTCGTCTTCAGCGCCTCGTTCTCGGTCGCCGCCTCGATCACCAGGTCGCAGTCGCCGAAGGCGGCATGGTCGGTGCTGGCGGAGATGCGCGCGAGCGCCGCGTCGCGGTCGGCGGCCTGCAGCGTGCCCTTCTGGACCTGGCGGTCCATGTTCTTCGCGATGGTGGCCTGCGCCTTGTCCAGCGCGGCCTGCGCGACATCCAGCATCACCACCGTGATGCCGGCCTGCGCCGCGACATGGGCGATGCCGTTGCCCATCTGGCCGGCGCCGATCACGCCGATCCGTGCGATGTCCGCCATCCGACCTTCCCCCAGCCTGCGCAACAGAAAAGCCTTCTCCCCCCGCCGGGGGGAGAGGGTTGGGTGAGGGGGGCGTCACACCCTCGAACCCTCCCCCCTCCCGCCCGGGCGGAAGAGGGACGACGGCGGCCCGCTCAGCCCTTGGCGAGTTCCGCTTCCAGCTCCGGGATCACCTTGAAGACGTCGCCCACCAGGCCGTAGTCGGCGACCTGGAAGATCGGCGCCTCCTCGTCCTTGTTGATCGCGACGATGACCTTGCTGTCCTTCATCCCCGCCAGGTGCTGGATCGCGCCCGAGATGCCGAAGGCGATGTAGAGTTCCGGCGCCACGATCTTGCCGGTCTGGCCGACCTGCATGTCGTTCGGCGCATAGCCCGCATCCACCGCGGCGCGGGAGGCACCGATGGCCGCACCCAGCTTGTCGGCGACGCCTTCCAGGATCCTGAAATTGTCCGACGAGCCCATCGCGCGCCCGCCGGAGACGACGACGCGGGCTGCCGTCAGCTCCGGCCGTTCAAGCTTGGCGATCTCCGCGCCGACGAAGCAGGACAGCGCCGGCGCCTCGACCGTCGGCGCGGCTTCGGTGGCGGCGGCGCCGCCCTCGGCCGGGACCGGGTCGAAGGAGGCGGCGCGGATGGTCATCACCTTGGTCGCATCGGCGCTGCGCACGGTCGCCAGCGCGTTGCCGGCATAGATGAAGCGGCGGAAGGTGTCCGCGCCCTCCACGCCGGCGACGTCGCTGATCACCTGCACGTCGAGCAGCGCGGCAACCCGCGGCATGATGTTCTTGCCCATCGCGCTGCCGGGCGCGAGCAGGTGCGAATAGCCGGGCGCGAGCGCCACCAGCAGCGCCGCCGCGGGCTCGGCCAGCCCGTGGTCATAGGCGGGGCCGGCGGCGACGATCACCTTCGCGACGCCGGGCAGCTTCGCCGCGGCGTCGGCGCCCTCGGCGCCCAGCACCAGCACATGGACATCGCCGCCGATCTTCTGCGCGGCGGCCAGCGCGCTGCGCGTGGGCTGGGAAACGGCCGCGCCGGAACGGTCGGCCAGGACGAGAACCGTCATGGTCAGATCACCTTCGCCTCGGTGCGCAGCTTCTGCACCAGTTCCTGCACGGAGCCCACCTTCACGCCGGCCTGGCGCTTCGGCGGCTCCTCCACCTTCAGCACGGTCAGCCGCGGCGCCATGTCGACGCCGAGCGCATCGGGCTTGATCGTCTCGATCGGCTTCTTGCGCGCCTTCATGATGTTCGGCAGCGACGCGTAGCGCGGCTCGTTCAGGCGCAAATCGGCGGTGACCACCGCCGGCAACGTCAGCGCCACCGTCTCCAGCCCGCCATCGACCTCGCGCGTCACCTTCGCGCCATCGGCCGCCAGCTCGACCTTGCTGGCGAAGGTGCCCTGCGGCCAGCCAAGCAGCGCGGCCAGCATCTGGCCGGTGGCGTTCATGTCGTCGTCGATCGCCTGCTTGCCCATCAGCACGACCCGCGGGCCTTCCCTGGCCACGATCGCCTTCAGGATCTTGGCGACGGCCAGCGGTTCGACGAGGCCGTCATGCTCGACCAGGATGCCGCGGTCGGCGCCCATGGCGAGCGCGGTGCGGATCTGCTCCTGCGCCGCGGCGGGGCCGACGGAGACGGCGACGATCTCGGTGGCGATCCCCTTCTCCTTCAGGCGGACCGCTTCCTCGACCGCGATCTCGTCGAAGGGGTTCATCGACATCTTGACGTTCGCCGTCTCGACGCCCGAGCCATCCGCCTTCACGCGGACCTTCACGTTGTAGTCGACCACCCGCTTCACGGGGACGAGGATTTTCATCGATTGCCGGTCCCTTGGGCTGGCGCGCGCCATCGCGGGCGGCCGCGGGCCGGCCCGGTTCGGGGGCGGACGATAGGGCTCGTGGCAGGGCCGGGCAAGGCGGCGGCCCCGATCGCGCGCCGGTGCACCACCTGCCGGCCCTACCGCCCGGAGACGAGCAGCAGCAGCACGAACAGCGCCACGGTGACGAGCTGCAGCACCACCCGCCAGCGCATCAGCGCGTTGGAGCGCCCGCCGCCGGATTGCTCGTTGCGCACCAGGCCGATCATGCCCGCGAACATCACCCCGACCGTGGCGAGCATCGACATGCCGACGAGGACCATGAGGAAGGTCGTCATCCGCCGAAGATGGCATGCCCGACGCCGGGGGCAAGCCGGTTTCCGCCCGCCGAAGCGGGCGACGGCGCCGGCACCGGGCACGACCGCCCGGCGGCGACGCCTGCCGGTCGCCCAGGCGGGCGACCGGCGTCAGCCGGCGCTCAGGCCAGCCGCCGCACCGCCACCGCGCGGCGCGTGCCGAGCCGCGCGCCGAGCACCGCCGCCAGCGCCCCCAGCAGCATCGCCGCGAAGGCCCAGTAGGCCGCGGTCGCCGCCGCCTCCGCCGCCTGCTGGCCGGCCTGGCGCGCGGTCTGCTCGGCCTCGGTCGCGATGCGCGCGGCCTCCGCCTCGGCCTGCTGCACGCGGGCCTGGGCCTGCTCCGGGGGGATGCCGTATTCCGCCGCGGCCAGCTGGGCGAGCCGGTCGCGCTCCGCCGGCTGGAAGGCGCCCTGCGTGGCGCGGCGCGCCAGCAGCTGCGCCATCTCGGCCCGGCGCTGGTCGGGCGTCATCTGCGCCGGCTCGCCCCCCGTCGCCAGCGCGGATTGCAGCCGCTCGGCCAGTGCGCGCGGATCGACGGCGTTGCCGATCGCGGGCGCGGCTTCCTGCGCCACCTGGCCGATGCCCTGCGCCGCGCCGCCCAGCATGCTGGTCGCGCCGCGCCAGGCGCCGGCGGCGGTGCCGGCGACCACGTTGCCCAGCAGCATCGCCGCCACCACGAAGCCCAGCGCCCATACCGCAAGCCCGTGCAGCGTGCCGTCCGTGCCGTCGGCGGTGCCGGAGAGGCGCGCCGCGGTCCAGCCGCCCGCCATCAGGCCGATCAGGTTGGCGACCAGCAGCCAGATGCCGCCGGCCATGCCGAGCGTGGAGGCCGCCGGCGTCTCGCCGGGCTGGATCGGATCGATCGTCGTCGCGCCGACCGCCAGCCCCAGCACGTTCAGCATCACGCCGACGGTGACGGCGACGATGGCGCCGGCGAAGACCGCACCCCAGGAGATGCGTGGCGGCAGGGCGGGCGCGCCCTCGGGCGCGGTGGCGGTGGTGGCGACGATATCGTCCCCGGTGACGGCGCGGCTTGGCATGATGAAGGGTCCCTTGGTCCTCGGCCCCGGCAACGCCGCCGCCCGGTGGCGGTTCGTTGCCCGATGGATGCTGGCTGCCGCACGGAATGCGCGGCACGGACCGGGGCGGGCGCAGCCGCGGCGCCGTGCCGTCGGCGCGGCTTGCGGCGCGACCTTTTCGGGTGCAGACCGCCCCATTGACGCCACGCCGCCATGCGAATCCGAGGCGCGATGCAGGTCTATCTGCCGATCGCCGAAATGTCGGTGGATGCCCTGCTGCTGCTGGGCATCGGCCTTGGCGTGGGCTTCCTCTCCGGGCTGTTCGGCGTCGGCGGCGGCTTCCTGCTGACGCCGCTGCTGATCCTGATCGGCATCCCCTCCGCCGTCGCGGTGGGCTCGGGCGCCAACCAGACGCTCGGCGCCTCCGTCTCCGGGCTGCTCGCGCAGTGGCGGCGCGGCAATGTCGACGTGCGGATGGGGATGGTGCTGCTGGCAGGCGGCTTCGCCGGGTCGGTGGTGGGCGTGCAGCTCTTCGCCTGGCTGCGCCGCGCGGGGCAGGTCGACCTCGCCGTCTCGATCTTCTACGTCGTCGTGCTCGGCACCGTGGGCGCGCTGATGGTGCGCGAAAGCGTGGGCGCCATCCTGGACCGCCGGCGCGCCAGGCCCGCCCGGCTGCACGAGCACCTCTGGATCCACGGCCTGCCCTTCAAGGTGCGCTTCCGGCGGTCGCGGCTCTACATCTCCGTCCTGCCGCCCTTCGGCATCGGCTTCGCCATCGGCGTGCTGTCGGCGGTGATGGGCGTGGGCGGCGGCTTCATGCTGGTGCCGGCCATGATCTACCTGCTGGGGATGCCGACCTCGGTCGTCATCGGCACGTCCCTGTTCCAGGTCGTCTTCGTCACCGCCAACGTCACCTTCCTGCAGGCCGTGCAGGTGGGCAGCGTGGACATCGTGCTGACGCTGCTGCTGCTGGCCGGCGGGGTCGCGGGCGCGCAGTTCGGCGCGGCGATGGGCACGAAGCTGCGGGGCGAGGAGACGCGCGCGCTGCTCGGCGCGCTGGTGCTCTCTGTCGCCGGCGCGCTGCTGTGGGACATGCTGCGCGTGCCCGAGCAGCTCTTCGTCATCGGCCCGGCGCGGTGAGGGGCTGGGCGCGCGGCGCGGCACGGCTGCTGGTCCTGCTCGCGCTGTCGATGCCGGGCGCGGCGGCGGCGCAGGCCCCGCCTTCGCTCGCGGCGGAGCTGTCGGTGCGGCGCGTCGAGGTCACCACCGCCTTCGCCGGCGGCGAGATCCTGGTCTTCGGCGCGACGGAGCGCCTGATAGGCCCGGGCGGCGACCAGGTGGTGGTGCTGGCCAGCGGCCCGCCCGGATCGCTCGTCGTGCGCCAGAAGGTCGAGGCGATGGGCTTCTGGATCAACGGCCCCGCCGCCCGCTTCAACGGCGTGCCGAGCTTCTGGGCGCTGGCCGCCACCTCCCCGGTCGAGGAGCTGCTGGCGCCGCCGGACCGGGCGGAGCTCCGCCTCGGGCTCGACGTGCTGCCGGTGGTGCACCTCGGCGCGCGGGGGACCCAGTTCCGCGACGCGCTGACCACGCTGAAGCAGGAGGCCGGGCTCTGGGTGGACCAGGTGCGCCCGATCGAGGTCACCGGCGGGCGGCTGTTCCATGCCCGGCTGCCGCTGCCGTCGACCGTGCAGACCGGCAGCTACCCGGTGCAGGTGCTGCTGATCCGCCAGGGGCGGGTGGTGGCGCGGCAGGAGCTGTCGCTGCAGGTGCAGCGCGTCGGCACGGCGGCGCAGATCGCCGATATCGCGCAGGACCAGCCGGTGCTGTATGGCCTCGTCTGCATCCTGCTGGCGGCGCTGGCCGGGTGGCTGGGCAGCGTGCTGTTCCGGAGGGGCTGAGCCGATGGACGAGACCGCAGCGGCCAAGGCGCGGCGCGACCGCGTCTTCCTGGTGGTGGTCGACGACAGCGCGGAACGCCGGGTGGCGCTGCGCTATGCGTGCCTGCGCGTGCGCAACAGCGGCGGCCGCGTCGCCCTGCTGCGGGTGATCGAGCCGGCGGGCCAGGTGGAATGGGCCGGCGTCGGCGCCATGCTGGCCGAGGAACGCCGGCAGGAGGCGGAGAAGCTGCTCTCCGGCCTCGCGGCGGAGGTGAACGAGATCACCGGCGGCCTGCCGATCCTGCTGATCCGGGAGGGCGAGCCGCGCGACGCGCTGCTGGCGCTGGTCGAGGAGGACCCGCGCATCTCCATCCTGGTGCTGGCCAGCGCCACCGGCGGGTCCGGGCCCGGGCCGCTGATCGCGGCGCTGACCGGGCGCTATGCCCAGAAGCTCGGCGTGCCGCTGACCATCGTGCCGGGCGCGATGAGCGAGGCGGAGCTGGAACGCGTCACCTGATGCGTGCCCCCGGGCGCCGGGCGGGCGCATGAAGCGGCCGCTGCCCACCCATGTCCGCGGCCACGTTGCGGCCGGGGGCAAATCGGACCACATTGGTCGGCAATCACGGCAGCATCGCGGACACTGACACAGATGTTCATCGAAACCGAAGGCACGCCCAACCCCGCCACGCTGAAGTTCCTGCCGGGCCGGGACGTCATGGGGGGCCGCGGCACCGCCGACTTCACCGCAGCGGTCGAGGCCGAGGGCCGCAGCCCGCTCGCCGCCCGCATCTTCGCGGTGGGCGAGGTGGCGCGGGTGTTCCTGGGCAACGACTTCGTCACCGTCACCAAGGCCGAGGACGCCGACTGGCAGCGCCTGCGCCCGCGCGTGCTCGGCGCCATCATGGAGCACTGCCTGACCGGTCTGCCCGCCCTGGAAGGCGCCGCGGAGGAGGAGGCGGAGGCCGAGGATTTCGACCCGGCCGACGGGGAGGTGGTGGTCCAGATCAAGGAGCTGCTGGACACCCGCGTCCGCCCGGCGGTGGCCGGCGACGGCGGCGACATCGTCTTCCGCGGCTTCCGCGAAGGCGTGGTCCGGCTGCGCATGCAGGGCGCCTGCAGCGGCTGCCCTTCCTCCCGCGCCACGCTGAAGCACGGGGTCGAGACCATGCTGCGCCACTACGTGCCGGAAGTGGTCCGGGTGGAGCAGGTGGAGGCCTGAACCAGGCCGGCGGCGCCCGGCGCGCCGCCATTCACGCGGCGGATGGCGAACATCGCCCATCCGCCCTGGCGGCGTCCCGCCCGGCTGCATATGTGCCGCCGGGCATTCGCCACAGGCGGGAGATGACCGATCCATGCTGTCCGATCCGAACACCCTCGACGACAAGGCGCTCGACCTGCTGTTCCGGGAAGCCCGGACGCAGAACAAGTGGCAGGACCGGCCGGTGCCGGACGCCAAGCTGGAGGAGATCTACAACCTCCTGAAGATGGCGCCGACCTCGGCCAATTCCTCGCCGGCGCGCTTCGTCTTCGTGCGCACGCCGGAAGGCAAGGCGAAGCTGAAGCCCGCGCTCTCGGCCGGCAACATGGAGAAGACGATGACCGCGCCGGTCACCGCCATCGTCGCGCATGACGTCGAGTTCTACGAGAAGCTGCCCTTCCTGTTCCCGCATGCCGATGCGCGGGCCTGGTTCGCGGGCAGCAAGGCCTTCGCCGAGACCAGTGCCTTCCGCAACGGTACGCTGCAGGGGGCCTACCTGATGCTGGCCGCCCGCGCGGTCGGGCTGGATGTCGGCGCGATGAGCGGCTTCGACAACGCGAAGGTGGACGAGGCGTTCTTCGCCGGCACGACCTGGAAGTCCAACTTCCTGGTCAATATCGGCTTCGGCGACCCGTCCGGCCTGTTCCCGCGCAGCCCGCGCCTCAGCTTCGACGAGGCCTGCCGCTTCGAGTGACCCCGCACCCCCCGGGAAGCCCTCTCCCCCCACCGGGGGGAGAGGGTTGGGTGAGGGGGGGGGCCGATCCACGATGGCCCGACACACGGTCCGGCTATGCCTGCCGTCCGCCGGGCGGAGGGCGAAGCCGCCGCGTCACGCCGCCTGCTGCGTCGCCCGCCCCGCATGCGGGTCCAGCCGGTAGCCGCCGCCCTCGGTCAGCAGCAGCCGGGCATTCGACGGATCCGGCTCGATCTTCTGGCGCAGCCGGTAGATATGCGTCTCCAGCGTGTGCGTGGTGACGGCGCTGTTGTAGCCCCACACCTCGTTCAGCAGCACCTGCCGCCCCACCGGCCTGCCGCCGGCGCGATACAGGTACTTCAGGATCGCGGCTTCCTTCTCGGTCAGCCGGATCTTGCGGTTGCGCGCCGCCTCCAGCAGCAGCTTGGCCGAGGGGCGGAAGGTGTAGGGCCCGACGGTGAAGACCGCGTCCTCGGAATTGTCGAAGACGCGCAGCTGGGCACGCAGCCGCGCCGTCAGCTCGCTGACGCGGAAGGGCTTGGCGATGTAGTCGTTGGCGCCGCTGTCGAGGCCCCGGACGATGTCCTGTTCCTGGTCGGCGCCGGTCAGCATCAGGATCGGCATGCGCAGGCCCTGGCGCCGCAGCCTGGCGCAGAGCTCGCGCCCGTCGCCGTCGGGCAGCCCGATGTCGAGGATCACCGCGTCGTAGCGCGCATCCTCGGCGCTCAGCCGCTGCAGCGCCTCGGCCGCGGTGCCCGCCTCGTCCGGGGCGAACTCGTCGTCCTGGGCGAGCATCTCCGTCAGCGATTGCCGCAGGGCTTCGTCGTCATCGACGACGAGGATGGGACGTGGACCGGCCATGATGTCTCCCGCTTTCGGCATCGCCCTAACGGCGACGCGACAGGTGGGTTTCACGCAAGCGTGGTGCCGTCTCTCGCGGATGCGTTGGAACGGGCGTTCACGCCGTGAAGGCGAACATGCCTCACGGCTCACGGCGGGGGCAAGCGTCGTGAACGGACCGCATCGATCACCTAAGCTCGATGAACGGAATGTTTTTTCACCGGTGCACCCCTCCCAAACGCCTCAGCCGCGCCACATTCGCCGGGGTTCATGGGGGCGCCTCTTGGATCGCCAGGGAATGAACGGCATCAATCACATCGGCTCACAGTTTCGCGACGTGACCGCTGCGCGCGCCACGCGGGATCCCCGCGCCGCCGCCATGCGGGCCGTCCATCGCGCGGCGTCCGAACTGCGCCGCGGCACGCCCGTGCTGCTGCGCGGGGCGGAAGGCCCGCTCGTGCTCGCCGCGGCGGAGACCGTCTCGGCGCGCGGCCTGGCCGAGCTGGCGGCGGCGGGCCTCGGCCCGGCGGTGCTGCTGCTGGCCCCCGTGCGCGCCGCGGCGGTGCTGCAGCGCCCGGTGCCGCAGGGCGTCGGCGGCGCGGCCGAATGCGCCGCCGTCGCGCTGCGCCTGCCGCCCGCCCTGCTGGACCCGGCGGCGCTGCGCAGCCTGGCCGACCCGACCGCGGAGCGCCTGCTGCCGGCGGAGCCGGAGCGGCTGCCGGCGCCCGCCCTCTCCCCTGCGGCGATCCAGCTGGCGAAGCTCGCCCGCCTGCTGCCCGCGCTGGTCGCCGCCCCGGCGGCGGAGGCCGCCGGCCGCACGCTCGACCTGCTGGCGGTTGAGGCCGCCGACATCCTCGCCTACCCGGCGGACGCCGCGACCACGCTGGCCCGCGTCGCCGAGGCCCGCGTCCCGCTCCAGGATGCGCCGGAAGCCCGGATCATCGCCTTCCGCGCCGCCGATGGCGGGATCGAGCACCTGGCCATCCTGGTCGGCACGCCGGAGGACGCGCCGGCGGATGGCCCCGCCCCGCTGTCCCGCATCCATTCCGAATGCTTCACCGGCGACCTGCTGGGCAGCCTGCGCTGCGATTGCGGCCCGCAGCTGCGGGGTGCCATCGCGCGCATGGCGGCCGAGCCGCAGGGCGGCGTGCTGGTCTACCTGGCGCAGGAAGGGCGCGGCATCGGCCTGGTGAACAAGCTGCGCGCCTACACGCTGCAGGACCAGGGGCTCGACACGCTCGATGCCAACCGCGCGCTGGGCTACGGCGCGGACGAGCGCAACTTCGCCGTCGCGGCGGAAATGCTGCGCGCGCTGGCGATCGGCCGCGTGCGGCTGCTGACCAACAACCCCGACAAGCTGTCGGGGCTGGCGGCCTGCGGCGTGGCGGTGGAAGGCCGGGTGCCGCTGCGCTTCGCCGCCAACGGCGTGAACGACGGCTACCTGGAGACCAAGGCGCTGCGCTTCGGCCACCTGCTGGCCTGAGCGCGGTGCCGGCCGCCGACGGCTTCGCGCGCGTCTTCCCCGACGGGCGCCTGATGCTGGACGGCCTGGTCCTGCGCTGCGCCCTCGGCAAGGGCGGCGTCCGCCCGCCGACCGAAAAGCGTGAGGGCGACGGCGCGACGCCCGCCGCCCGCATGCCCCTGCGCCGGGTGCTGTTCCGCGCGGACCGCCTGCCACCGCCGCGCTGCGCGGTGCCGGTGGAGCCGCTGGCCCCCGACGACGGCTGGTGCGACGACCCTGGCCACCGCGCCTACAACCGCCCCGTCCGCCTGCCCTTCGAGGCGTCCCACGAACGGCTTTGGCGCGACGACGCGGTCTACGACATCATCGGTGTGCTGGGCTGGAACGACGACCCCGTCGAGCGGCACCGCGGCAGCGCGATCTTCCTGCACCTGGCACGGCCGGACTACCGGCCGACCGAAGGCTGCGTGGCGCTGGCGCTGCCGGACCTGCGGACGACACTGGCGGCGGGACTGCGGGGGGTGGAGGTGCTGGGCGGGTGAGCCTCGGTCGCCGGGAGGGGCTCTGCCCCTCCCGGACCCTCCCCGCCGGGGACCGTGGCGGTCCCCGGACCCCAGCCTTCAGTTTTCGTCGGTGTCAGGGGAGGGGGCATCGCGCGCCCGTTCCGGCGGCGCGCCTGTGAGGCCCCCTCCCCTGACACCGACCAACTGATGACGGGTCCAGGGGCGTCACGCCCCTGGCGTCGGGCCCCATCTGCGATGCTTCGCATCGCTGATGGGAACCCGGGATGGGGTACGGGGAAGGCGGAGCCTTCCCCGGGCCACCCGCGCAGCCCCCCTCAGATCGCCAGTGGCGCGTTGTCCACGACTTCCTTCATGACGAAGAAGGTGCGGGTCTGGCGCACGCCGGGCAGGGCGATGAGTTGTTCGCCGTGCAGGCGGTTGAAGTCGCCGATGTCGCGCACGCGGATCTTCAGGAAGAAGTCGAAGTCGCCTGCCACGAGGTGGCAGTCTAGCACGAAGGGCAGCTTGCGGATGGCGGCTTCGAAGGTCGCGAAGCTTTCGGGGGTGGAGCGGTCGAGTTCCACGCCGACGATCACCAGCGTGCCGCGGTCCACCGACGGGGGTGCGATTTCGGCGCGGATGGCGCGGATGGTGCCGGTGTCCAGCAGGCGGCGGGTGCGGCGGTGGCAGGTGGCTTCGCTGCAGCCGGCGGCGCGGGCGAGTTCGGCGTTCGACATCCGGCCGTTGCGTTGCAGGGCGCGCAGGATCCGCAGGTCGGTCGGGTCGAGCTCGGGTGGGTTGGAAGCTTCTTTCATGCGCGCAGCCTCGATGCGGCATTTGCCCGTATGCAGGGCCCGATGGCAAGGGAATCGGGTCGCAAGGGGGCGCCAGATCGCAAGCACCCTCCGCGGCTTTCCTGCTATCGCGCCGCTGCCCCGAGACGGAGAGAGCGATGCTGCGGCTGCAAAAATTTGAGACCTACAAGCTGACCTTCGGCCCGACGCCGATCGAGTTCCTGCCGCGCATGACCGCGGCGCTCGGCGGCCAGGTGCAGATCTTCGCCAAGCGCGACGACTGCAATTCCGGCCTCGCCTTCGGCGGCAACAAGCTGCGCAAGCTGGAATACATCGTCCCCGACGCCATCGCGGCAGGCGCGGACACGCTGGTCTCGATCGGGGGCGTGCAGTCCAACCACACGCGCATGGTCGCGGCCACCGCCGCCAAGCTCGGCATGAAGTGCGTCGTCGTGCAGGAAAGCTGGGTGCCGCATGAGGACGCCGTCTATGACCGCGTCGGCAACATCCTGCTGACGCGGCTGATGGGTGCCGACAGCCGCATCGTCCCCGACGGCTTCGACATCGGCATCCGCCGCAGCTGGGAAGACGCGATCGAGAGCGTGCGCGCCGCCGGCGGCAAGCCCTATGGCATCCCGGCCGGGGCGTCGGTGCACAAGTTCGGCGGCCTCGGCTATGTCGGCTTTGCCGAGGAGGTGCGCGCGCAGGAATCGCAGATGGGCCTTCGCTTCGACTACATCATCGTCTGCGTCGTCACCGGATCGACCCAGGCGGGCATGGTGGTGGGCTTTGCCGCCGATGGCCGCGCGGACCGCGTGATCGGCATCGATGCCTCCGGCACGCCCGCGCAGACCCGCGCGCAGGTGCGGCAGATCGTGGACCAGACGGCGGAGCTGGTGGAGCTGGGCCGGCGCGTGACCGAGGAGGAGATCGTCATCCTCGAGGACTACGCCTACCCCGCCTATGGCGTGCCGAGCGCCGAGACCAACGACGCGATCCGTTTCGCCGCGCGCACCGAGGCGATGATCACCGACCCGGTCTATGAGGGGAAGTCGATGCAGGGGATGATGGACCTGGTGCGCAAGGGCTTCTTCCCGGCCGGGTCGACGGTGCTCTATGCGCATCTCGGCGGCGCGCCGGCGATCAACGGCTACAGCTACACCTATCGCAACGGGTGATGTCACAGCGCGGGCGGCGGGGATCAGCTCCGCCGCCGGCGCAGCATCCGCCGCACCTCGCGCAGGTCGAGCGCGCCGATCGCCTGCGCCGCGCCGAAATACGCGACCATGCCGGTGGCCACCAGCACCGCGACGCCGCCCAGCCGCGCCAGCCCGCCCTCCAGCGGGAACACCATGGCCTGCAAGGCCAGCAGCACGGCGGCCATCGCGACGGCGGCCGCCAGCAGCCGCGGCGCGGCGCGGCGCAGGCGGCGGTCCAGCACCAGCCGCCCGCGCCGCATCAGCAGCCAGCCCAGCGCCAGCACGTTGAGCCAGGACGCGACGGAGGTCGCCAGCGCGATCCCGACATGCCCGATCACCGGCGTCAGCACCACGTTCAGCGCCAGGTTCACCGCCACCACCAGCACGCCCACCTTCACCGGCGTCGCCGTGTCGCCGCGCGCGAAGAAGCCGGGCGTCAGCGCCTTCACCAGCACGAAGGCCGGCAGGCCGATGGCATAGGCGACCAGCGCGGCCGCCGTGGCGCGCGTCGCCTCCGCCCCGAAGGCGCCGCGTTCGAACAGCGCGGCGATCAGCGGCGTGGCGGCCACGCCCATCGCGAAGGCGGCCGGCAGGGCGAAGGCCAGCGTCAGCTCGATGGCGCGGTTCTGGCTGCGATGCGCCGCCAGCCGCTGCCCCAGCCGCAGCTGCCGCGCCAGCAGCGGCAGCAGCGCCGTGCCCACCGCCGCCCCGATCACGCCGAGCGGCAGCTGCGACAGCCGGTCCGCATAGTACAGGTAGCTCACCGCCCCCGTCGGTAGCAGCGAGGCGATGATGATTCCGATCGCCAGGTTCAGCTGCGTGACGCCCGCCCCCAGCAGCCCCGGCCCCATCCGCCGCAGCACCTGCCGCACGCCGGGGGTCAGGCGCGGCCGGCTCAGCGGGTTGATCGCCATGCCTGCGACGCGGGCGGCGGCGATCAGCATCAGCAGCTGCAGCAGCCCCGATGCCACCACGCCCCAGGCCAGCGCATGCGCCGGCGTCGCGACGAAGGGCGTGAGGCCGAGCAGCGCCGCCATCGTCACCAGGTTGAACAGCACCGGCGCCGCCGCGGCCGCCGCGAAGCGGTCCATCCCGTTCAGCACGCCGGAGACCAGCGCCGCGAGGCAGATGAACAGCAGATACGGGAAGGTGATGCGCGTGAGCTCGACGGCCAGCGGGAAGCGCAGCGCCTCTCCCACAAAGCCCGGCGCCAGCACGAACAGCAGCTGCGGCATGAACACGATGCCGAGCAGCACGAGCCCGCTGAGCACCAGCGTCATCAGCCCCGCCAGCGAATTGGCCAGCGCGCGCGCCGCCGCCGGCCCGTCCGCCGCATAGGTGCCGGAAAAGGCGGGCACGAAGGCGGCGTTGAAGGCGCCCTCCCCGAACAATTGCCGGAACAGGTTGGGCAGCCGCAGCGCCACGAAGAAGGCGTCCGCCACCGGCCCCGCGCCCAGCTTGGCCGCGATCAGCATGTCCCGCGCGAAGCCGAGGATGCGGCTCGCCATGGTCCAGCCGCCGACGGTCGCGATGCTGCGCAGCATGGGCGCTGCGGTAGCAGGCGGCCCCCGGGGCGGGTAGCCCCGCGCGCACGGGTTGTCCCGGGCCGCCCGCGCGACTAGGTGGAGGGCGAAGCGGTCGCCAGGCCCTCGCCGGGCCGCGGCGCGACCCGGATCCCGACACGATCCCCGACGGCAGGCATGAGCGACAAGACCGAGACCCCGACCGACCCCGCGGCGGACCAGCAGGCGGCCGCGCCCGAGACGACCGAGGCCCCCGAGACGCCCGCGCCCAGCGACGCCGAGCGCCTCGCGGCGCTGGAGGCCGAGGCCGCGCAGTTCCGCGACCGCTGGCTGCGCGCGGAAGCCGAGATGCAGAACCTGCGCACGCGCGCCAAGCGCGAGGCCGATGATGCGCGGCTCTACGCCGTGCAGAAATTCGCCCGCGACGTGGTGGAGACGGCCGAGAATTTGCGCCGCGGCCTGGACAGCCTGCCCCCCGCCGCCGAGGACGAGCCCGAACTGCTCGCCAAGCTGCGCGGCGGCTTCGAGGGCGTGGAACGCGCCTTCGTCGCCATGCTGGAACGCCACGGCGTGCAGAAGCAGGACGCGCAGGGCAAGCCCTTCGACCCGGAACTCCACCAGGCCATGGCCGAGCAGCCCGCGCCGGAAGGCACCGAGCCCGGCACCGTCATCCAGGCCTGGACCCCGGCCTGGACGCTGCACGGCCGCCTGCTGAAGCCCGCCATGGTGGTGGTCGCCGGCAAGGGCTGAGGCATCGGGCGTGACCGCACCCGCCGGCGCCCCGCGCGACATCGGCGCCGCCGACCTCGCCGCGCTGAACGCGCTGAACGACGCCCATGCGGCGGAGGTGAACGCGCTGGCGCCGGCGGATTTCGCGGCGCTGGTGGGCGCGGCCTTCGCCGCGCGCATGCTGGACGGACCGGCCGGCGCGCCCGCCGCCTTCTGCATCGCGCTGAGCCACGCCACGCCGGCCCAGGGCCCGAACCATGGCTGGTTCCTCGCCCGCCTGCCGCGCTTCGCCTATGTGGACCGCGTGGTGGTGGCCGAGGCCAGCCGCGGCCGCGGCCTCGCCCGCGCGCTCTATGCCGATCTCGCCGCGCGGGCGCGCGCGGCCGGGCTGCCGGTGCTGGCCTGCGAGGTGAACCTCGACCCGCCCAACCCCGCCAGCATGGCCTTCCACGACAAGCTGGGCTTCGCCGAAGCCGGCACCGCGACCGATCCGCGCAACGGCAAGCGCGTGCGCTACCTGGTGCTGGACCTGGCCGCCGGCTGAGCGCGCCGGCGCGCCGCAGCCGACGCATGACAAAGCAGCGTCGTCCGCGCAGAGTGCGCCTCTCCGCCGGAGGCCCCGCCGATGCTTCTCTCCCGCCGCGTCCTGCTCGCCACCGCCCTCGCCCTGCCGGCGCTGCGCCGCGCCGAGGCGCAGGCCGCCCACCGCGTGGCCATCCTGCACGTCAACGACTTCCATTCGCGGCATGAGGGCGGGCAGGCCAACGGCGCCGCCTGCCGTGCCGACCAGCCCTGCCTCGGCGGCAGCGCGCGGCTGGTGGGCGCCGTCAAGGCCGGCCGCGCCGCCGCCGCGGCCGAGGGCCGCGCCAGCCTGGCGATCGACGCCGGCGACCAGTTCATGGGCAGCCTGTTCTACACCCACCATCGCGGCCTGGCGGAAGCGGCGATCCAGAACGCCTGGGGCTGCGAGGCGATGGCCCTCGGCAACCACGAATTCGACCACGGGCCGGAGAATGCGGCGCGCTACGCCCGCGCGCTCTCCGCGCCGCTGCTGGCCGCCAACCTCGACACCAGCGGGGAACCGGCGCTGCACGGCCTGGTGCGCCCCTGGATCGCCTTCGGGCGCGGCGGCGCGCGGATCGTGCTGGTGGGCCTGATCACCGAGGACACGCCGACCATCGCCTCCCCCGGGCCCCGCCTGCGCTTCCGCAACGCCGAGGAAGCGGCGGAACGCGCCATCGCCGAGGCCCGCGCCGCCGGCCCCGCCACGGTGATCCTGGTGTCGCATCGCGGCCTCGGCGCCGACCGCGCGCTGGCCGCGCGCGTGCGCGGGGTGGATGCGATCATCGGCGGCCATTCGCACACGCTGCTGGCCAACCGCCCGGACGCGGCGGGGCCGGCGCCGACGCTGGTCGATGGGCCGGACCGCGCGGTGCGCATCGTGCAGGCCGGCGCGCTCGGGCGCTTCCTAGGCCGCCTCGACCTCGACATCGCGGCCGATGGCCGCATCGCCGGCCATGGCGGCGAACCCGCGGAGCTGACGGCGGCCGTCGCGGAGGATGCGGAAGCCGCCGCCATCGTCGCCCGCTTCGCCGCCCCGCTCGGCGAGCTGCGCGCCCGGCCGGTCGCCGCCTCCGCCGCCGTGTTCGACAACGGCGCCTGCCGGATGGCCGAATGCGCCATCGGCAACCTGATCGCGGAGGCGATGCTGGCCGCCGTGCCCGGCGCCGACATGGCGCTGCAGAACGGCGGCGGCATCCGCGCCAGTTTCCCCGCCGGCACCATCACTTATGGCGACGTGCTGACCGTGCTGCCCTTCGGCAACACGCTGGCCACCGCGACGATCCGCGGCGGGCACCTGCTGGCGGCGCTGGAGAACGGCCTGTCCCAGCCCGGCGCCGGGCGCTTCCCGCAGGTCGCGGGGATGCGGATCGTCTGGGACCCGGCGCGGCCGGCGGGCAGCCGCATCGTCTCGGCCGAGATCACAAGCGGCGAACGCGCCGGCGCGGTGCAGCCCGACCGGGCCTATCGGATCGTGACCAACAACTTCCTGCGCCTGGGCGGCGACGGCTACGCGCCGCTGCGCGACCAGGCGCTGGAATCCTACGACACCGGGCCGCTGCTGGAGGAGGTGGTGGCCGCGCACCTGGCGGCGCAGGCGCCGGCGACGCCGCGCACGGATGGGCGGATCGCGACGCGATAGGGGTCGGGCGACGCCGCGTGGCCCGGGGGGAGGCTTTGCCTCATACGCGCGAAGCTAACAGGCTGCGGAAATTCGCCTCGGGAAGCAAAGGGAAAGGTCGAGGGGCTCCGCCCCTCGAGCACCCCGGCAGGAACCTGATGTTCCTGCACCTGTAAGCGGGGCAAAATCTCGGGCGAGTGTGGGGAGACAACTCGGATTCGCGCATCAGTCATCGGCAGAAATGGCAGCTATCCGCCGTTTTCAGTTGTTCCGCTCGGCGATGGTGCACTTGCGTGCCCGGGGTTTTGCCCCGCCTACAATAACCAAGGGGAGGTGCAGGAACATCAGGTTCCTGCCGGGGTGCTCGAGGGGCGGAGCCCCTCGACCTTTCCTTTTGCTTCCCAAGGCGAATTTCCGCAGCCTGCTAGCCCTGCGCGCGGCCCGGGGGGACCGGCAGGGCCGGGTGACGCCCGATGCCGCCGGTACCGGCGCCGGGCGCCGCGGCGGCACCAGGCTGTGCGCGGCGCGCACCGCCGCGAGCCGCCCGAAGCCGCGCCGCAGGCACCGCGCCGCGCGAAGCTGCCGGGCGGCTGGACCTGGGTTGGCCTGAGTGTGCTCGGGCCAACCCCCGACCAGCTGCCTTGGGCCGGCGATTCACGCCCTTCGTCGTGCCGACCTTCGGTGCGCACACTCAGGACGATCGCGGGCTAGCGCCCGCGCGCCGTGCGCCAGGCCGCGAATTCCTCCAGGCTCGCCGCGTGGGTGGCGGGATAGAGGCCGACCAGGCTGCGGCCCTCCGCCACCTTCTCGGCGGCGAAATCCTCGTAGGCCGTCATCTCGGTGGCTTCCCGCGCGATCTCCTCCGCCAGATGCGCGGGGATGACGATGACGCCATCCGCATCGCCCAGCATCACATCGCCCGGGAAGACCGGCGCATCGCCGCAGGCGATCGGCACGTCGATGTCCACAGCCTGGTTCAGCGTCAGGTTGGTCGGCGCGGCGGGCCGCGTGTGATAGGCGGGGATGCCCAGCGCCGCGATCTCCGCGCTGTCGCGGAAGCCGCCATCGGTCACCACGCCCGCAACGCCGCGCGCCTTCAGCCGCCCGACCAGGATCGCACCCGCCGAGGCCGCGCGCGCATCCTTGCGGCTGTCGAAGACCAGCACCTTGCCGGCCTCCGCATTCTCCACCGCCCTGCGCTGCGGATGCTCCGGGCTGCGGAAGACGTCGAGGGTGTTCAGGTCCTCGCGCGCCGGGATGTAGCGCACGGTCGTCGCCTCGCCGACCATGCTGTCCGTCACGGCATGCAGCGGCAGCGCGCCCTGGATCATCTGGCCGCGCAGGCCGCGCTTGAACAGGCAGGTCGCAACCGTCGCGGTGCTGACCTTGCGCAGCTTCGCGCGCGTCGCGTCGGACAGCGGCATCGGATGGGGCCTCAGTAGATCACGGGTTCGGAGACGGGCGCGCCGAAATCGGTGCGCAGGAAGTCGAAGTCGCAGCCTTCGTTCGCCTGCTGGATGTGCTTGCTGAAGGCGAAGCCGTAGCCGCGCTCGAAGCGCGGGGGCGGCGGGGTCCAGGCGGCGCGACGGCGCGCCAGTTCGGCATCCTCCACCCGCATGGCGATGCGGCGCGCCGGCACATCGACCTCCACGATGTCGCCGGTGCGCAGCAGCGCCAGCGGCCCGCCGACATAGCTTTCGGGCGCCACGTGCAGCACGCAGGCGCCGTAGCTGGTGCCTGACATGCGCGCATCCGACATCCGCAGCATGTCGCGATGGCCCTGCTTCAGCAGCGCCTTCGGCATCGGCAGCATGCCCCATTCCGGCATGCCCGGGCCGCCCTGCGGCCCCGCGTTGCGCAGCACCATCACGGTGTCCGGCGTGAAGGGGAAGTTCTCGTCGTCCACCGCCTTCTTCATCGAGGGATAGTCGTCGAACACCACCGCCGGCCCGGCATGCGTCAGGAATTTCTGGTCCATCGCCGCCGGCTTGATCACGCAGCCATCGGGCGCCAGATTGCCCTTCAGCACCGCGAGCGACCCCTCGCCATAGATCGGGTTGTCGAAGCGGCGGATCACGTCGTCATTGAACACCCGCGCGCCCGCGATGTTCTCGCCGATGGTGCGCCCGGTGACGGTCAGGCAATCGAGGTGCAGGTGGTCGCGCATCCGCTCCATCAGCGCGCGGATGCCCCCGGCGTAGAAGAAATCCTCCATCAGGTAGGTGCTGCCGGAGGGGCGGACATTGGCGACCACCGGCACGCGCCGGCTTGCCTTCTCGAAATCGTCGAGGCCGATGTCGTGCCCCGCGCGCCGCGCCATGGCGATCAGGTGGATGATGGCGTTGGAGGAGCACCCCATCGCCATCGCCACCGCGATCGCGTTCTCGAAGGCCGCGCGCGACTGGATGCGCGACGGCTTCAGGTCCTCCCACACCATCTCCACGATCCGCCGCCCGCTTTCCGAGCACAGCCGGACATGCCCCGCATCCGGCGCGGGGATGGAAGACCCGCCGGGCAGCACCAGCCCCACCGCCTCGGCGATCGCGGTCATGGTGCTCGCCGTGCCCATCGTCATGCAGGTGCCGTGGCTGCGGGCGATGCCCTGCTCCACGCCGAGCCAGTCCGTCTCGGTGATCTTCCCGGCGCGCAGCTCGTCCCAGTACTTCCAGGAATCGCTGCCGGACCCCAGCACCTTGCCCTGCCAGTTGCCGCGCAGCATCGGCCCGGCGGGGACGTAGATGCAGGGGATGTCCATGCTGGTGGCGCCCAGCAGCAGGCCCGGCGTGGTCTTGTCGCAGCCGCCCATCAGCACGGCGCCGTCCACGGGATGGCTGCGCAGCAGCTCCTCCGTCTCCATCGCCAGCATGTTGCGGTAGAGCATGGTGGTCGGCTTGACGAAGCTTTCGCTCAGCGACAGCGCCGGCAGCTCCACCGGGAAGCCGCCGGCCATCAGGATGCCGCGCTTCACATCCTCCACGCGCGTCTTGAAGTGCACGTGGCAAGGCTGCAGGTCGGACCAGGTGTTCAGGACGGCGATGACCGGCCGGCCCTGCCATTCCTCCGCCGCGTAGCCCATCTGCATGGCGCGCGAGCGGTGGCCGAAGCTTCGCAGGTCGGCCGGGCCGAACCAGCGGCGGCTGCGCAGCTCCTCGGCGGTCTTGCGGCGGGGCAGGTCGGTCATCGGCGGGTCCTCCACGCGTCAGTCGAGCCTGATCTGCGCGCGCCGCGCAACCTCGCCCCAGCGCTGCGTCTCGCTGGCGACGAAGCGGCCGAATTCCTCGGACGCGCTGCCGACCGGGGTGATGCCCAGTTCGCGGAAGCGCGTCGAGACCGTCGGCGTCGCCAGCGCCGCCGCGGCTTCGCGTTGCAGGCGCTGCACGATCTCCGGCGGCACGCGGGCGGGGGCGAAAAGGCCGTGCCAGGACAGGCTCTCGAAGCCCGGCACGGCTTCGGCCACCGCCGGGATCTCCGGCGCGGCCGGCGTGCGCTGCAAGGACGTCACGCCGAGGATCCGCAGCTTGCCTTCGCGGTGGAAGGGCAGCACGGAAGACAGGTTGTCGAAGGCCACCGCCAGGTCGCCGCCCAGCAGCGCGGTGACGATCTGCGCGCTGCCGCGATAGGGCACGTGCTCCAGCTCCGTCCCCGTCAGCTGCCCGAACAGCGTGCCCGCCAGGTGCACCGAGGTGCCGACGCCCGAGGTCGCGAAGGCGACGTCCCGCGGCGGCCGCGCGCGCAGCATCGCCACGAATTCCGCGACATTCTGCGCCGGGACGTTGTTCGCCACCGCGATCGCGTTGGGCTGCGCCGCGAGCTGCGTGATCGGCGCGAAGTCGCGCGCCACGTCATAGGGCAGGCGCGGATAGATCGCCGGGTTGATCGCATGGCTGCTGATGGTG
This sequence comes from Acetobacteraceae bacterium, assembly GCA_027487675.1. Taxonomy (GTDB): domain Bacteria; phylum Pseudomonadota; class Alphaproteobacteria; order Acetobacterales; family Acetobacteraceae; genus Falsiroseomonas. The sequence continues at coordinate 26,067 of JAIYDD010000096.1, forward strand.
CCGAGGCAGATGGTGTAGCCATCGGGCGTGGCGCGCGCGCAGGCCTCCGCGCCGATGTTGCCGCCGGCGCCGGGCCGGTTCTCGATGACGAAGGGCTGGCCGAGCGTCTTCGCCATCTCGCCCGTGACCAGCCGCGCGACGGTGTCGGAGGTGCCGGCCGCGAAGGGCACGATCACGCGGATCGGCTGGCTCGGCCAGGGCCGGGTCTGCGCCGCGGCGGGCGCGGCGACGGCAAGGCCGAGGGCGGCCGCCAGGACCAGGCGGCGGACGGGCAGGCGCATCGCGTTCCTCCTCCGGCGCCGCTGGCGGGCGCTCGTGCTTTGCTGCGTGCTATCTCATATATGAGTCAAGGCGGCGTCAAGCCGCCGATTGGTGCGCCCCCGCCCGGATGTTAAGCGACGAAGCCGCATGCCCGATGCCCCCGCCACGCTGCCGGTCCCGCCGGCCAGGCTCGACGCGATCTCCCCGCTCGGGCCGCGCCGTTCCGCCGCGGACATCGCCTATGACCGCATCCGCGAGGCGCTGATCGCGCTGCTGCTGCCGCCGGGCACCGTGATCGCGCGCGGCGCCATCGCGCGGCGGCTCGGCATCAGCCAGACCCCGGTGCGGGAAGCGCTGATCCGCCTGCAGGCCGAGCATCTGGTCGAGGTGGTGCCGCATTCCGCCACGCGCGTTTCCCGCATCGACCTCGACGGCGCGCGGGAAGCGCTGTTCCTGCGCCTGTCGGTGGAGCTGGAGATCGTGCGGCGCCTGGCGTTGTCGCCCTCGGCGCCGGCCGTCGCGGAATTGCGGGCCGAGCTCGCGCGGATGCGCGCCCTGCGCGAGGCCGACGCCACAGCCGGCTTCCACGCCGCCGACGAGGCCTTCCACGCCGCGCTGTATCGCGCCGCCGGCGTGCCGGGGCTGCGCGAGCTGGTGCGCAGCCGCAGCGGCCATCTCGACCGCCTGCGCCGCCTGCACCTGCCCGCGCCCGGCAAGGCGGACGCCGTGCTCGCCGAGCACGCTGCGCTGGCCGAGGCGATCCTGGCCGGCGATGCGCCGCGCGCCGAGGCGACGCTGCGCGCGCATCTCTCCGGCACGCTGGCCCAGGCCGCCCGGCTGCGCGACGCCACCCCGCATTTCTTCGCCGATGCGAACCCCTGACGCGTGCGGGAGAACCAGGCCATGCCCGACCCCTTCGGCTTCGACCACGCGCTCGGCGTCATCACGCCCTCCGGCAATCTGGTGGTGGAGCGCGTCACCACCGCCTTCCTGCGCGACGTGCCGACCGTCTCGGCGCATTTCGCGCGCATCCCGGTCTTCGGCGCGCGCGATCCGTTTCCCGCCGGCTACGACCTGGACGGCATGCTGACCGCGGCGCGGCTGCTGGCCCATGCGAAGCCCGATGCGATCTTCTGGAGCGGGTCGAAGGGCGGGGCCATCGGCCTCGCGCACGACATCGACCTGAAGGCGCGCATCGAGGACGCGACGGGCATCCCCGCCACCACCTCCTGCCTTGCCTTGCAGCCCGCGCTCACGCGGCTCGGCGCCGCCCGCATCGCACTCGTCACGCCCTATGCGCCCGACTACCAGCGCCGGCTGGTGGACCAGCTGCGGCGCGACGGGATCGACATCGTGGCGGAAAGCCATCTCGGCATGACCGACAACCTCTCCTACGCCTCGGTCGGCGTCGACCGCATCCTGGCGCAGGTGGCGGAGGTCATGCCGCATCGCCCCGACGCGGTGCTGGCCTGGTGCACCAACTATGCCGGCGCGCTGGCCGCCGGGCGTGCGGAAGCCACGCATGGCGTGCCGCTGCTGGATGCCGTCACGCTGCCGTTGTGGCAGGTTCTCGGCGGGCTCGGCGTCGCGCCGCGGCCGGCGGCCGCGCGCTGGGGCCGGCTGTTCGCGCCGGGCTGAGGCGCCTTCAGGCCGCGGCGCGGAACGGCGTCAGGCAGAGATCGGGCAGCAGCGGATGGTTCGGCCGGTCGAGCGGGCCCGGCATCGGCTCGCTGCTCGGACCGTCGAACTCGTCCATGTCCCGCCGCAGCAGGGTCAGCTCCACCACCTGCGGGACCGGCACGCCCTGCACCAGCGCCATGCCGGCATAGTTGTTGGCGTGCAGGTGCACCGGCGCGTGGTGGCGCGTCAGCACATCCAGGCAGCGGCGCAGCCGGTCATGCATCTCCCGCGTGCCGAGCGCGCCGAGATCGTGCAGCTCGCAGACGATGACCTCGTAGGCCGCCAGCTGGTCGGGATCGATGGCGTCCAGCGCCGCGTATTCCGCGCCCTCCACGTCGAACTTCAGCAGCCGCCGCGGCGCGTCCACCGCCGTCGCGCGCCCATGCAGGTCGGCGAAGCTCAGCAGCAAGCCGTCGCTCGCCGGGCCCCAGCCGGCGCGGTGGAAGCGGAAATTCGCATGCGCCGCGGGCGGGCCCTCGACCGTGTGGTCGAACTGCAGCACCTGCGCGCCGCGCTTCGCCAGCTCCAGGTCGAAGCTGACATCGTTGCCGACGCCGATGGACAGCACGACGCCGGCTTCCAGCGCGATCTCCGGCAGCACATAGCCGCCATCCCACGCGTTGCCGATGCGCGTCTTGCGCCCGCGCCGCATGGCGTGGGGGTGCATGCGCGCCAGCAGCGCCAGCACCTCCGCCTGCGAAGGGGGCGGCGCGGCGGGCGGCGGCACCGCGACGGTGCCGCCCGCGGCCAGCTCCAACAGCGCCTCCGCCGCCGCATCCCAGGAGAAGGCGCCGAGCAGCGCGGCGCGCGCCCCGGCCTGCGCCGGCGTATCGTCGCCGCGATCGGGGCGCACCGCCGCCATCGCCTCGACCAGCGCATCCATCGAGGGTTCCAGGAAGCGGCCGGGCGGGAAGCCCGCATCGCCGTCGCGCAGGCCAGGCCGCGCCGGCAGGCGGGTGGCGAGAAGGGAAGGGCAGAAGCCATCCGTCGCGCCGCCTTCGGTCACGATCACCGGCAGCCCCGCCGCGATCGCTTCCAGCACCGGCAGGTTGAAGCCCTCCGCGCGATAGGGCGAGACATAGGCATCCGCCGCGCCATACAGCTCCCGCAGCTGCGCGAGATCGAGCGCGCCGGGAACCAGGCTGATCGCCGCCAGCGTGTCCTGCCGCAGCAGCGACGGGCAGCGCGCGCCGACCGCGGCGACGCTGTCGCCGACGCCCACGCCATACAGCGCCGACTGATCCTTCAACATCAGCCGCGCCGGCACGCCACGCGCGCGCAGATGGGCGAAGGCTTCCAGCAGCAGGTCGATGCCCTTGTTCCAGAAGGGGCCGCCGATGTTCAGCAGCACCACCTCCTCCGGCGCGAAGCCGAGCCGCGCGCGCACCGCCGCGCGCTGCGCGGCATCGAGCGGCCGGAACGAAGACGCGTCCACGCCATGCGGCACGATGCGGATGCGCCCCGGGTCGATCCCCGCCTCCGCGAGCCGGTCGCGTGACCAGGCTGAAGGCGTGACGACCAGATTGTCGTCCCGCGTGAAGAAGCCGCGATCCGCATCCGGCACGAAGCTGTTCGCGCCGAGCCCGAGCTCCGTCACCATGAAGCTGATCGTCCGCCGCGCATCATCCGGCGCACCGCTGCGGAAGGGTGAGCAGATGCGGTACACCGCATCCATCGCCTCGCCGGGCGGCATTTCGCCCAGCGCCGCGATGCGCGCGGAATCCTCCACCGAAAGCCCCGCGCCCTGCGCGCCCGGCGTCCAGCCCAGCGGCATCGGCAGGTCGCGATGGAACAGCCGCAGCCCCGGCCGCTTCAGCAGCGACAGGATCTGGAACTGGTTCACCATGGCGAAGGAGTGGTGCACCCCCCGCCAGCCTTCGATCAGCAGCCGCATCGCCCAAGTTCCTCTCGGACGCCGCCTTGTGGTCCGCCGCGCGTGAAGGAAAGGTGTGCGGCGACCGCTTTACCCGCGGTCAACCGCGCCGTGCGACACAGGCGGCGTGACCCAGGCGGACAAGACGCTCGCCCCGCAGCTGACCGCGCTGCGCTGCGTATTCCTGCTGGCGGCCCATCACGGCGTGCACCTGGCGCCGGAGGCGCTGCCTGCGCTCGTCGAAGGCGACATGGCGGGACCCGTGCAGCAGGCGCTGGACCGCGCCGGCTTCCGCACGCGCGTGTTGCAGGGCGGTGGCTGGCGGCGCCTCGTGGGCCTCGGCTCCGCCGTGCCGGCGCTGGCCGTCATGCGCGACGGACGCTGGGTGATCCTGGTGCATGCGGGCGATGCCGGCGGCAGCGAGGCCGCCGCCATCCTCGATCCGGCGCGGGAAGCCGAGGGCATGCGCCTGGTCCCGCGCGAACAGTTCCTGGCGGACTGGTCCGGCATGCTGGTGCTCGCGCGCCACGCGCCGCGCGTCTCGGACGAGAACCAGCCCTTCGGCCTGCGCTGGTTCCTGCCCGAGATCCTGCGCCATCGCGGCCTGTTTGCCGGCGTCGCCGCCGCGGCCGTGATCGCCAACCTGATCGGCTTCGCGACGCCGCTGCTGCTGCAGGTGCTGATCGACCGCGTGATCTCGCACGAGGCCTGGAACACGCTCGCGGTGGTGGTCTCGGTGCTGGTGCTGCTCGCGGCCTTCGACGCCGCCTTCCTCTATGTGCGCACGCGGCTGATGATGATCGCCGGCGGCAAGGTGGATGCGCGCCTCGGCTCGCGCGCCTTCGGCCACCTGATGTCGCTGCCGCTCTCGGTGTTCGAGACGAATGCCGCCGGCGTCCTGGCGCGCCACATGCAGCAGACCGAGAAGCTGCGCGCCTTCCTCACCGGCCGGCTGTTCCAGACCCTGCTGGATGCCGCGCTGCTGCCGCTGCTGATGGTGCTGCTGGTGATCTATTCGCCGGTGCTGACCGCGGTGGTGCTGGGCTTCGCCGCCGCCATCGCCGCCTGCATCGCGGCCCTGCTGCCGGTGTTCCGCACGCGCCTCAACGCGCTCTACGCCGCGGAAGCGGGGCGCCAGGCGCAGCTGGTCGAGACGCTGCACAACATGCGCGCGGTCAAGGCGCTGGTGCTGGAGCCCGCGCGCCAGAAGGCGTGGGACATCGCCACTGCCGGCGCGGTGCGCGGGCAGCTCGATGTCGGGCGCATCGCGGCACTCGCCGGCTCCGCCACCGGGCTGCTCGAGAAGCTGATGCAGGTCTCGGTGCTCGCGCTCGGCGCGATCCTGGTCTTCGAAGGCGCGCTGACGCTCGGCGCGCTGGTCGCCTTCACCATGCTCTCCGCCCGCGTCTCCGGGCCGCTGGTGCAGATCGTCACGCTGATCGGCGAGTACCAGGAAACCGTCATCTCGGTGCGCATGCTGGCCACCGTCATGGACCGCCCGCCGGAACGCGCCGGCCAGGCTCGCCCGGCGCGGCCGGCCATCACCGGCGCGCTCGGCTTCCGGGGCGTGGGCTTCACCTGGCCCGGCGCGACCGCGCCCGCGCTGGCCGACGTGACCTTCGAGGTCGCGCCGGGCCAGGTGATCGGCGTGGTCGGCCGCTCCGGCTCCGGCAAGTCCACGCTGATGCGGCTGATCCAGGGCATCGAGGTGCCGTCCGCCGGCCTGATCACGCTGGACGGCGTCGACATCCGCCACATCGACCTTGCGCATCTGCGCCGCGGCATCGGCGTGGTGCTGCAGGAGAACCTGCTGTTCCACGGCACGATCCGCGAGAACATCGCCGCCGCCCGTCCCACCGCCGCGCTGGAAGAGGTGGTCGCCGCCGCGCGCCTTGCCGCGGCGGAGGAATTCATCCAGCGCCTGCCGATGTCCTACGAGACGGTGGTGGAGGAAGGCGGCGCCAACCTCTCCGGCGGCCAGCGCCAGCGCATCGCCATCGCCCGCACGCTGCTCACCGCGCCGCGCCTGCTGGTGCTGGACGAGGCGACCAGCGCGCTCGACCCGGAAAGCGAGGCGCTGGTGAACCGCAACCTCTCCGCCATGGCGCAGGGGCGCACGATGCTCATCGTGTCGCACCGCCTGTCCTCGCTGGTGCGGGCGGATGCGATCCTGGTGCTCGATCGCGGCCGCGTGCTGGATTTCGCCCCGCATGCCGTGCTGCTCGACCGCTGCGAGACCTACGCCGCGCTCTGGCGCCAGCAGACCGAGCACGTCGCGGGATGAGGGTGGTCGCCGCCCGCCGCCGCCGCGGCCGCAAGCCCGCCCTGGCGCCGGAAGCGCTCGCCTTCCAGGACGAGCTGGACGCACTCGTCGCGGAGCCCGCGCCGCTCGGCCTGCGGCTCTGGCCCGCCTTGGCCGGCGGGCTGGTGCTCGCGCTGCTGTTGGCGGCCGGCCTGATGCGGATCGACGTGGTGGTGACCGGCCAGGGCCGGCTGATGACCGATGCGCCGCCCGTCGTGCTGCAACCCATGGATCGGGCGGTGCTGCGCGAACTGCGCGTGAAGCCCGGCGACCGGGTGCGCGAGGGCGACGTGCTCGCCGTGCTCGACCCCACCTTCACCGAGGCCGATCGCGAGGCCCTGGCCGTCCAGCGCGCCACGCTTGCCGCCCAGCTCGACCGGCTGGAGGCCGAGCGCGCCGGCCGCCTTCCGCCGCTGGCCGCCGATGCGGAGTCCGAGCTGCAATTCCTGCTGCTCGCCCGCCGCCTCGCCTTCCGCGCGGCCCGCCAGGCGGCGCTGGAGGCGGAACTGCGCAGCGCGGAGGCGGCGCTTGAGACGGAGCGCAGCCAGGCCGGCGCCATCGCCGAGAAGCTCGCCGTGGCGCGCGAGGTGGAGTCGATGCGGACGCGGCTGATGGAAGGCCAGGTCGGCTCCCGCCTCAACCTGCTCTCCGCCCGCGTCGCCCGTCTCGAAGCCGAGCAGGATCAGCGCCGCGCCGAGGCGCGCCTCCAGGAAGCCGGCCACCGCCTGGCCGCCCGCCGCGCGGACCGCGAAGCGTTCCTGGAAGACTGGCAGCGCGGCGTGATGGAGGAACTGGTGCGTGTCCGCGCCGATCTTGCGCGCGTCGACGAACAGCTCGCCAAGGCCCGCCGCCTGGAAGCGCTGACCCTGCTGCGCGCACCGCGCGACGGCGTGGTGCTGGAACATGCGCGCCGCGCGCCGGGCTCCCTGGTCGCGGCCGGCGAGCCCGTCGTGGTGCTGGTCCCTGCCGACGTGCCGCTGATCGCGGAGGTCAACTTGCGCTCCTCCGATGTCGGCCGGCTCGGTCCCGGCGACGCCGCGCTGGTGAAGATCGATGCCTTCCCCTGGCGCCGCCACGGCGCGGTGGCGGGCCGGCTGCGCGCCGTCAGCCGCGACAGCGTCCAGCCAGAAGGCGGCGGCGGCGCCTTCCACCGCGCACAGATCGAGCTCGGCGCCGGCCTCTCGCCGCAGGCCGAGCCCATCCCCGGCATGACCCTGAACGCGGAGATCAAGGTCGGCACCCGCAGCGTGCTCGGCTTCTTCCTCGAGCCGCTGATCCGCGGCCTGCAGGAAAGCCTGCGCGAGCCCTGACGCGCCGGCTCAGCCAGGCGCCAGGCGCACGCGCCGATACGCATCCTCCAGCCGTCGCGTGAAGCCTGCCGCATCGCCCAGCGTGCGCCGCCAGGCGCCGGCGGCCAGCCGGCCGCGCAGCGCGGCGTGCCGCGCCGGTTCCCGCGCGAAGGCCACCGCGCGCGTTGCATAGTCAGGCAGGTCGGCGGCGATGCATTCGGGCATCTCCATCGCCGTCAGCAGGCTGGTCGCCATGCGCGCGGCGAAGGCGCGGCCGGCCAGCGTCAGCAGCGGCAAGCCCATGCGCAGCGCGTCGGAGGCGACGGTGCCGGCGTTGTAGGGCGTGGTGTCCAGGAACAGGTCGGCCAGCGCCATGCGGGCGCGGTAGCGCGCGGGATCGACGCGCGGGGCGAAGATCAGCCGCTCGGGCGCCAGGCCGCGCGCCAGCCAGCGTTCGGTCAGCGCGCGGCGGCTGCCCGGCCCGTCATCGACCAGCCACAGCACGGCGTCCGGCGCATTCGCCAGGATCTCCAGCCAGGTGAAGAACAGCTCCGGCGTGATCTTGTAGTGGTGGGAGAAGCAGCAGAAGACGAAGGCGCCTTCGGGCAGGCCTTCGCCCGCGCGGCTCACCGTCGGCAGCGCCGGCTCGCGGCCGTCATTGGCCTGGAAGCAGCCTTCGACATGCAGCGGCGCCGGCGCGTAATGGGCGCCTTCGCCCGGCGGGATCGCCACCGCGTCGCTGATCAGCCAGTCCAGCTCCGGGATCGGCACCGGCCCGATATAGCCGAGATAGGTCGCCTGCACCGGCGCCGGCTTCCAGCGCAGCACGCCGGGCCTGGCGCCGCGCGTCAGCCCGTTCAGGTCCACCAGGATGTCGATCTCGTCGGCACGGATGCGCCGCGCCGCCGCTTCGTCCGACAGCGCGCGGACCGGCACGTGGTGATCCAGCGCCGCGACGACCCGCGCGCGGATGTCGCTGCCGTCCTCCGGGCTGTTGCAGTAGCCGAACACCTCGAAGGCGTCGCGGTCGTGGCGTTCCAGCACCTCGGCGATCAGGAAGCTCATCGCATGGCGGCAGAAGTCGGACGACAGGTAGCCCAGCCGGATGCGCGCATGCGGATAGCCCCGCGCGGGTGCCAGCCGTGCCGGCGCGGGCGGCACCTTGCGCGCGATCCAGGCCGCCGCGACGTCGCGCTGCCGCGCCGGGTCGTCGAACAACGCCAGCGCGCCGAGCGGCCCGGCATTCGCCGCCAGCACCTCCTCCGGCAGGTCTGGCAGCCCGGCCGACAGCGACGGCCAGGCGCAGAGGCGCTGCCGCAGGTGCACCAGGTGCTGCTGCACGTCGGGCTGGTCCGGCGCCAGCAGCAGCGAGGCGCGGAGTTCCGCCACCGCCTCCTCCAGCCGCCCCTGGTCCTCCAGCATGCGGCCGACATGGTTGTGCAGCGTCCGGCGCATCTCGGCATCGGGCAGCGCGCGCCGCCAGGTCGCCAGCGCTTCCTCCTTGCGGCCTTGCGCTTCCAGCGCCAGGCCGAGATTGACCACGGCCTGGTGCAGCCCGGGCCGCAGCGCCAGGGCATTGCCATAGGCGATGGCGGCCTGCGCGGGATCGCCCGTGCCTGCCAGCAGAACGCCCAGGTTGAACCAGGCCGGCGCCGCCTCCGCCATCGCCGGCCGCAGCCCGGCCCAGCCCTTGTAGAGCGCGATCGCCGCATCGGCGCGCCCGGCATCGGTCAGGGCTTCGGCCGCCACCACGGCGCGCTCCAGCGACATCGCGCCCAGCGCCGCCGCGGCGCGCTGCATCTGCTCGGCCGGCAGGGCCGGCAGCCCGCCCGGGGCCGCAAGGCGGTCGGCCAGCCACGCCTCCTCGGCGAGCAGGGCGGGAAGCGGGGCAAGGGCGTTCATGCGCGCATCCTGCGGCGGGGTTGGGGCGCCAGCATCGCGCGCGGCCCGTGAAGAATCCGTGCAGCCGCGGCCGTCGCGCCGGGCGATGCGATGCGCCGCTGCGGTTAACTCCGGGGCAACCCCGCATCGGCAGACTGCCGACGCTCACGGGCGACAAGATGTTCCCCGGACGCGTCCGCGTCGGCGACGGTCATGTCCGTCGCCGCGGGTGCGGCCAGTCACGCACGGGGACTCCGCGCATGTCCGTCTTCGCCTCGCTCACCACGGCCCAGATCCAGCAGATCTCGACCGAGGTGATTTCCGGCCTGAGCACGGCCGACATCCGCGCCATGTCGACGGCGCAGGTCGTGGCCCTGACCACGGACCAGATGGCGGCGCTCGGAACCCTGCAGGTCTCCGCCTTCAGCTCCGTCCAGCTGCGGGCGATGGAAACCGAAGACCTCGCCGCGATCGGCACCACGCAGATCCGTGCCCTGGCCGCGGAGCAGCTCGCCGCCCTGGCGACGGACCGGCTCACCGCGCTGACCTCGGACCAGCTCGGCAGCCTCACCTCGGGCCAGATCGCCGGCATCACCTCGGCACAGCTGGCCGCGCTCAGCACCGCGCAGCTCGGCGAGCTCGGCTCCGCGCAGCTGCGCGGCCTGTCCACCGCGGCCATCCGCGGCATGACGACTGCGCAGGTGGAGGCGCTGGAGACCGGCCACCTCGTCTCCATCTCGGCGGCCACGCTCGGGGCGTTCGGCACCGCGCAGGTGGTCGCGCTGACCACCGACCAGGCGGCCGCGCTGACCACCTCGCAGGTCGCGGCACTCGGCTCCGCGCAGCTGCGCGCGATGGAGACGGCCGACCTCGCGGCGCTGACCACCGCCCAGCTGCGCGCGCTGAGCGCCGCGCAGCTCGGCGGGCTGACCACCGCGCAGGTCGCCGCGCTCACCACCGAGCAGGCCGGCGCGCTCGGCTCCGCCCAGCTCGCGGGCTTCGGCTCGGGGCAGATCGCCGCGCTGACGACCGAGCAGGTGGCGGAACTGTCCTCCACCGCGCTGGCCGGCCTGACCACCGCCGCCGTGCGGGGCCTGACGACCGCGCAGGTCGAGGCGCTGACCACCGACCAGCTGTCGCGCCTGTCCGCCGCGACCCTGGGCGCGCTCGGCACCGCGCAGGTCGTGGCGCTGACGACGGAGCAGGCCGCCGCGCTGACCACCTCGCAGGTCGCGGCGCTCGGCTCCGTGCAGCTGCGCGCGATGGAGACGGCCGACCTGGCGGCCCTGACCACGTCGCAGGTGCGCGCGCTGACCGCGGCCGGCGTCGGTGCGCTGACGACGGCGCAGGTCGCGGCGTTGACGACCGAGCAGGCGGGGGCGCTCGGCTCCGCGCAGCTGGCCGGGCTCGGCTCGGCGCAGCTCGCCGTGCTCACCACCGAACAGGTGGCGGAGCTCTCCTCCGCCGCGGTCGCGGGCCTGACCACGGCCGCGATCCGCGGCCTGACCACCGCCCAGGTCGAGGCGCTCGGCACCGCGCAGCTGTCGCGCCTGTCCGCCGCCACCATCGGCGCGCTCGGCACCGCGCAGCTCGTCGCGCTGACGACGGAGCAGGCGGCCGCGCTGACCACCGCGCAGATCGCCGCGCTGACCTCCGCCCAGGCGCGCGCGATGGAGACGGCCGATCTCGCCGCGCTGACCACCGCGCAGATCCGCGCGCTCGGCGCGGCGCAGGTCGCCGGGCTGACCAGCGCGCAGGTCGAGGCGCTGACCACGGACCAGGCGGGCGCCCTGACCTCCGCGCAGCTCGCCGGCTTCGGCTCCGCCCAGCTCGGCGCGCTCAGCACGGAACAGCTGTCGCAGATCGCCTCCGGCGCCCTGGGCGGCCTGACCACCGCCGCGATGCGCGGGCTCACCACGGCGCAGGTGGAGGCGCTGACGACCGGGCAGGTCGCAAGCCTGTCCGCCGCCACGCTCGGCGCGCTCGGCACGGCGCAGGTGGTCGCCCTGACCACGGACCAGGCGGCGGCGCTGACCACGGCGCAGCTGGCGGGCCTCGGCTCGCTGCAGCTCCGCGCGATGGAGACCGCCGACCTCGCGGCGCTGACCACCGATCAGCTGCGCGGCCTGACCGCCGCCGGCTTCGGCGCGCTGGCGACGGCGCAGCTCGCCGCCCTGACCACCACGCAGATGGGCGCGCTGAGCTCCGGCCAGCTGGGCGGCCTCGGCTCCGCGCAGATCGCCGCGCTGACCACCGAGCAGCTGGCGGAGATCGGCTCGGCCGCCTTCGCCGGCCTGACCACGGCCGGCATCCGCGGCCTGACCACGGCGCAGGTGGAGGCGCTGACCACCGCGCAGCTGTCGCGCCTTGCCGCCGCCGCGCTGGGCGGGCTGGGCACCGCGCAGGTCGTCGCGCTGACCACCGCGCAGGCCGCGGCGCTGACCACCGCGCAGCTGGCCGGCCTGGCCTCGACCCAGATGCGGGCGATGGAAACGGCGGACCTCGCCGCGCTGACCAGCGCGCAGCTGCGCGCGCTGAGCGCGCCCGCGATCGCTGCCCTGACGACGGCGCAGATCGAGGCGCTCACCACCGAGCAGGCCGGCGCGCTGACCTCCGTGCAGCTCGCGGGTCTCGGTTCCGCCCAGGTCGCGGCGCTGACGACCGCGCAGCTCGTGCAGGTCGGCACGGCCGCCATCGCCGGCCTCGGCACCGCCGCCGTGCGCGGCCTGACCACGGCGCAGATCGAGGCGCTGACCACCGGGCAGATCGCCAGGCTGTCCGCCGCGACCATCGCGAGCCTGTCCACCGCCCAGGTCGTCGCCCTGACCACCGACCAGGCCGTCGCCCTGACCACGACACAGGTCGCGGCGCTCACCTCCGTCCAGTCGCGCGCGCTGGAAACCGCCGATCTGGCCGCCCTGACCACCGCGCAGCTTCGCGCCCTCAGCGCCCGCGGGATCGGCGGGCTCGGCACCGCGCAGATCGAGGCGCTGACCACCGACCAGGCAGGCGCCCTGACCTCGGCGCAGCTCGGCGCCTTCGGCTCGGCGCAGGTCGCGGCGATGACGACCGGCCAGGTCGCGCAGCTCTCCACCGAGGCGATGGGCGGCCTCGGCACGGCCGGCATCCGCGGCCTGACCACGACGCAGCTCGAGGCGATGAGCACGGCCCAGCTGTCGCGGCTTTCCGGCACCGCCTTCAGCGGCCTCGGCACCGCGCAGGTCGTGGCGCTGTCCACCCAGCAGACCTCCGCCCTCACCACCGCGCAGATCGCCGCGCTGACATCCGCGCAGGCCCGCGCGCTGGAGACCGCCGACCTCGCCGCGCTCACCACCGCGCAGGTCCGCGCCCTCAGCGCCGCGGTGCTCGCCGCGCTGACCACCGGCCAGGTCGCGGCGCTGACCACCGAGCAGGCGCAGCCGCTGACCTCGGCGCAGCTTGCCGGCTTCACCTCCGCGCAGATCGCGGCGCTGACGACGGAGCAGATCGCGCAGGTCAGCTCCGC
>JAIYDD010000127.1 GCA_027487675.1 Acetobacteraceae bacterium
CGCCATCGCCGTGGCCGCGGCGCGCGACGGGGCGGAGGTGGCCTTCGCCGGCTGCGTCGGGCGCGATGCCTTCGCGGCCGTCGCGACATCCGCGCTGCGCGATGCGGGGGCGGATGTGTCGCGCCTCGCGGAGGTGGAGGCGCCGACCGGCTGCGCCTCGATCTGCGTCGATCCGGCCGGGCGCAACCAGATCGCGGTGGCGCCGGGCGCGAACCTGCTCGCCCGCGCGGCGCAGGTGGAGGACGGGGCGCTGCATCCGGGCGTGGTGGTGCTGTTGCAGATGGAGGTGTCGCCGGCCGAGGTCGCGGTGCTGGTCCATCGCGCGAAGGACCGCGGCGCGCGGGTGGTGCTGAACCTGGCGCCGCCGGGCGAGCTGCCCGCCAAGGCGCTGCGGCGGCTCGACCTGCTGGTGGTGAACGAGCACGAGGCGGCGGTGCTGGCCGCGCGGCTGCGCTGCGCGCCGGAAGCCCCGGCGCTGCGCGCGGCGCTGGGTGGCGGGGCGCCGGATGCGCCCTCCGTCGTCGTGACGCGCGGCGCGGCGGGGGCGGAGGCCGCGACGGCGGAGGGGCTGCTGCGTGTGCCGGCGGTGCCGGTGGTGCCGGTGGACACCACCGGCGCGGGGGATTGCTGGTGCGGCGTGCTCTGCGCCGCGCTCGACCGCGGGCTGACGCTGGCGGAGGCGATGCGCCGCGCGGCGGCGGCGGCCGCCATCGCCTGCACCCGGGCGGGTGCGGCGGCGAGCATGCCGATGGCGGCCGAGACGGAGGCGCTACTGGCGAGCCATGTCCTGGCTGGGGCAGGTCGCCCCGGCGCGTGACGCCGCCACGCCTGCCGGCTTGCTCACCGATTCGGCGCCGCGGCCCCCCGCACCGGTGGGGGGCCGCGGCGCGCTGCGTCACTCGATGACGATCTTCGGCCCCGCGCCGGCGCCGGGGCGCTCGGCCAGCTTGGCGCGCAGGCGGGTCGCGATGCGCTGGTAGGACTTCGCCTCATCCGTCTCCGGCTTCGCCGCGACGATCGGCGTGCCGGCATCGGCCAGTTCCCGGATGGCCAGCTTCAGCGGCAGCTCGCCCAGGAATTCCACGCCCAGCCGCTCGGCCTCGGCCTTCGCGCCGCCATGGCCGAACAGCTCCTCCCTGTGGCCGCAATTCGGGCAGCAGTAGAAGGACATGTTCTCGACGATGCCGAGGACGGGCACGCCCACGCGCTCGAACATCTTCACGCCCCGCCGCGCGTCGATCAGCGCGACGTCCTGCGGGGTGGAGACGATGACCGCGCCCGCCAGCGGCACGCGCTGGGACATGGTCAGCTGCGCATCGCCGGTGCCGGGCGGCATGTCCACCACCATGATGTCGAGCGCGCCCCACTCCACCTGGCCCATCAGCTGTTCCAGCGCGCCCATCACCATCGGGCCGCGCCAGATCATCGGCGTCTCCTCCTCCACCAGGAAGCCGATCGACATCGCCTTCAGCCCCCAGCGCTGGAGGGGGATGATCCGCCCCTGCTCGGCGCGCGGGCGTTCGCGGGTGCCGAGCATCTGCGGCAGGGAGGGGCCGTAGATGTCGGCGTCCAGCAGCCCGATTCGCAGCCCCTGGGAGGCGAGCGCGACGGCCAGGTTCACCGCGGTGGTGGACTTGCCGACGCCGCCCTTGCCCGAGGCGACGGCGACGATGGCGCCGACCTCGGGCAGCAGCATCGGCCCCTGGCCCGTGGGTGCCTTCTGGCCCGGGCCGGCGGTTGCGGCGCCGCGGGCCGGCGCGGCGGCGGGCTTCGGCGGCTCCGGCCGATGCGCCGTCAGCACCACGGTGGCGGAGAGCACGCCGGGCACGGCGGCGGCGGCACGTTCGGCGGCGGCGCGCAGCGGCTCGCTGTCGCGGGCACGCTCGCGCGGGACCTGGAGGGCGAACTGCACCATGCCGTCGCGCGCGGCCAGGCCGTCCACCATGCCGGCCTCGACCACGTCGCGGCCGCTGGCCGGGTCGCGCACCTGCCGCAGCGCCGCCCAGACCCGCTGCTCCAGCGTCTCGCCCATCGCTTGAAACTCCCCCGCTTCACCCTGATATCGGCCAGGCCACGCCAGCGCCGCCGCGCCCCTTGCGCGCCGGCGCGCGGCCCGGAAGCATGGTGCCCCGCGTCGCCCGCCAGCCACCTGTCCGGCGGCAGGCATATGGACCGCCGGCGCGGCGGCTGCATCCCTCCACCGGGCGTGCCGGCAGGTTGGGGCGGCCCGCAGCGGGCGGCAGACAAGGAGAAGAACGAGTCGATGGCCTGGAACAACAGCGGCGGGCCCAGTCCCTGGGGCAACCCCAGGCCGGGTGGCCCCTGGGGGGCGCCGCCTCCTCCCTCCGGCGGTCCCGGCGGGGGCGGCGGGCGCGGGCCTGACATCGACGACGTGATCCGCCAGGCGCAGGACGCCGTCCGGCGCTGGCTGCCACGTGGCACCGGCGGCAAGGGCCTGGCGCTGATCGGCCTGGTGCTGGTGGCGCTGTGGGCGGCGTCCGGCTTCTACCGGGTGGACCCGGACGAGCAGGGCGTGGTGATGCGCTTCGGCGCCTTCGACCGCACCACCCCGCCCGGCCTGAACTACCACATCCCCTGGCCGGTCGAGACGGTGACGACGCCGCGCGTGACGCGCATCAACCGCGTCGATGTCGGCTTCCGCGCGAATGCCGAGGCCGCCAGCCCCGCCATCCGGCCCGTCCCGGCGCGCGACGTGCTGGAAGAAAGCCTGATGCTGACGGGCGACGAGAACATCATCGACATCGACTTCGCGGTGTTCTGGCGCATCCGCGACGCCGGCGAGTTCCTGTTCAACACGCGCAACCCGGAAGCCACCGTGAAGTCGGCCGCCGAGAGCGTGATGCGCGAGGTGATCGGCCGCACGCCGATCCAGCCGGCGCTGACGGAAGCGCGTGCGCAGATCGAGCAGGAAGTGCGCCGCGGCACGCAGGCGATCATGGACCAGTACCGCGCGGGCGTTGAGATCGCGCAGGTGCAGCTGCAGAAGGTCGACCCGCCGGCGACCGTGGTGGACGCCTTCCGCGACGTGCAGCGCGCCAATGCGGACCGCGAGCGCGCCCGCAACGAGGCCGAGAGCTACCGCAACGACATCATCCCCCGCGCCCGCGGCGAGGCGGAGCGGATGGTGCAGGAAGCCGAAGGCGTGCGCGAAAGCCAGATCGCCCGCGCCCGAGGCGAGGCGCAGCGCTTCGTCAGCGTGCTGACCGCCTACCAGGCGGCGCAGGACGTGACGCTGCGTCGGCTCTACCTCGAGACCATGGAGGAGATCCTGCGGCGCAATCCGAAGGTCGTGGTCGATGACCGCCTGCAGGGCCTTGTGCCGCTGCTGAACCTGGGCGACGCCGCCCGCCCGACCGCGGCCGCGCCGCAGGCGATCCAGCGTGGCGGCCCGCCGGCGCCGCCGCCCGGCCCCGCCGCGATGAACGTCCGTCCGCAGGGGATCCCCCGATGAACCGCCTCATGATCCTCGGCGCGGTGCTGGTCGTTGCGATCGTCACCGCTTCCTCCGCGCTGTTCACCGTGCACCAGACCCAGCAGGTGCTGATCACGCAGTTCGGCCAGCCGATCCGCGTCATCACCGAGCCCGGGCTGCAGGCCAAGATCCCCTTCATCCAGTCGGTGATCGCCTTCGACCGGCGCCTGCTGGACTACGACGCGCCCGGCGAGGAAGTGATCCTGGGCGACCAGCGCCGGCTGATCGTGGACAGCTTCACGCGCTACCGCATCACCGACCCGCTGCTGTTCTTCCAGACGGTCGGCGCGACCGAGGCGGGCATCCGCGCGCGGTTCAACTCGATCGTCACATCCTCGCTGCGCCGCGTGCTGGGCAACGAGCCGCTGCTGTCGGTGCTGTCCACCGACCGCGCGCGGATCATGAACGAGATCCAGCGGCAGGTGAACGAGGAGGCGCGGCGCTTCGGCATCGTGGTGACCGACGTGCGCATCCGCCGCGCCGACCTGCCGGAGGAGAACACCCAGGCCATCCTGAACCGCATGCAGTCCGAGCGCGAGCGCGTGGCGCGCGAGGCGCGCGCCGAGGGCGCGGAGGTGGCGGCCCGCATTCGTGCCTCCGCGGACCGCGAACGGACGGTGCTGCTGGCGGAAGCGCAGGCGCAGGGCGACATCCTGCGCGGCCAGGGCGAGCAGGAATCGATCCGCATCTTCGCCGACGCCTTCCAACGCGACCCGGAGTTCTTCGGCTTCTGGCGGACCATGCAGGCCTATCGCGAGGCCTTCTCGGAAGGCGATGCGCGGCTTCTGCTCTCCCCGGACAGCGAGTTCTTCCGCTTCTTCCGCGGCGAGGGCCTGCCGGGCGCCGCGCCGCGCCGGGCTGCCAACTGAGCGGGCGCGGGCGGCCGCCGGGCCATGGACCTCCGGCAGGTCCTGGCCGGGGCGGCCGTGCTGCTCCCGATCGAGGGGCTGGCCCATGCCCTCGCCCCGCCGGGCATGCGCCGCGCCATCGCGGCGCTGGCCTCCATGTCGCCGGCCCGGCCGAGGGCTGGCTTGCCGCTCGTTGCGGCGCTCGGCAGGTGTTCAGCCTGGTGCCTGGTGCGGGGTTGAGCCCGGGCTTCGCCGGCGCCGGCAGCGCCGGTCCGGGGCGTGGGTCTGCCAGGGGGGAAGGGTCGCGACCCTGCCTTCGCGGCGGGGCGGGGTGCCCGGCCCTTCCGTCCCGCCGTCCTGGGAACCACCTCCCTGGGCCGCGGACGCGTGCCGGGGTTCGTGACATGCCGTCACACCGGGCGGGCTTCCCCGCGCCGCGGTTCGTGCCAATCTCTCGGTCTGCGTGAGTCCGTTGCGGGCCCGACCCCAGGGTCCGCCCCCGACCAACCCGAAGGAAGGTTGCCCCCTTGCCTCTCGCCCGTCCCTTCGCCCGTGTGCTGGCGCCCCTCGGCATCGCCGCCGTCCTGGCGCTGCCGCTGGCCGCGCTGCCGACCTCTTCGCCCGCCCAGCAGATCGCGCCGCAGGTGCCGCCGCCGGGCGCCCCTTCCTCCTTCGCGCCGCTGGCGCAGCGGCTGCTGCCGGCGGTGGTCAACATCCAGACCACCCAGGCCGCCGGCCAGCCGCGCGCCGGGCGCGATGCGCCGGACGTGCCCCAGGCGCCGCCCGGCAGCCCGTTCGAGGAATTCTTCCGCGACTTCCTGGAACGCAACCGCCCGCCCGGACAGGCCCAGCCTGGCCAGCCGGGGCGCCCGCAGCCGCCGCAGCGCCGCGCGCAGTCGCTGGGCTCGGGCTTCGTCATCGACCCCTCGGGCATCGTGGTGACCAACAACCACGTCATCGAGGGCGCGGACGAGATCAACGTCGTGCTGCAGGACAACACCACGCTGCGCGCCACGTTGGTGGGCGCCGACCCGCGCACCGATATCGCGGTGCTGCGCGTGACGCCGGAGCGGCCGCTGCCCTCCGTGCCATTCGGTGACAGCGACACCGCCATGGTCGGCGACTGGGTGGTGGCGATCGGCAACCCCTTCGGGCTCGGCGGGTCGGTCACGGCCGGCATCGTCTCGGCTCGCGGGCGCGACATCCGCCAGGGGCTCTACGACGACTTCATCCAGACGGACGCCGCCATCAACCGCGGCAATTCCGGCGGCCCGCTGTTCAACCTGGCCGGCGAGGTGGTGGGCATCAACACGGCCATCTACTCGCCGACGGGCGGCTCGATCGGCATCGGCTTCTCCATCCCGTCGAACCTGGCGCGCAACATCGTCGGCCAGCTTCAGCGGGATGGCCGCGTGCGCCGCGGCTGGCTCGGCGTGAACATCCAGCAGGTGACGGACGAGATCGCCGCCAGCCTCGACCTGCGCGGCGGCGCGCGCGGGGCGCTGGTGGCGCGCGCCCAGGAAGGCGGCCCGGCGGCACAGGGCGGCATCCAGGCCGGCGACGTGATCCTGCGCTTCAACGGGCAGGAAGTGCGGGAGATGCGCAACCTGCCGCGCATCGTGGCCGACACCCAGGTGGGGAACCAGGTGCCCGTCGTCGTCTGGCGCGAGGGGCGGGAGCAGACGGTGACCATCACGGTGGCCGAGCTTCCCTCGGACCAGCAGCAGGCGGCCGTCAGCCCGCAGCAGCAGGCGCCGCGCCCGCAGCAGATGGAACTCTCCGGCCTCGGTCTGCGCATCGCACCGATCTCGCCCGAAACCCGCGAACGCTTCAGCCTGCGCCCGGACAGCCGCGGCGTGGTGATCACCGAGGTCGCGCCGGGCAGCCCGGCCGCCGAACGCGAGCTGCGCCCCGGCGACGTGATCGTCGAGGTGCAGCAGGAACGGGTGAACAGCCCGCAGGAAGTCCAGGAACGCCTGGAGCGACTGCGCCGCCAGGGCCGCGCCAACGCGCTGCTGCTGATCGAAGGCCCCCAGGGCCAGCGCTGGGTGCCGCTGCGCCTCAACGCCCCGCCGCGCGGGCAGCCTGGGTGAGGGTGGCGCTGGTGGCCCGGGGAGGGCCCTGCCCTCCCCCTACCCCACCCGCCAGGGGCGTGACGCCCCTGGACCCGTCATCGGTTGGTCGGTGACAGGGGAGGGGGCCGGGCGCGCAAGCGCCACGGGCGCGCCTGAGAGGCCCCCTCCCCGGTCACCGACAAGAAACTGAAGGCTGGGGTCCGGGGACCGCCACGGTCCCCGGCCGGGAGGGTTCGGGAGGGGCAGCGCCCCTCCCCGAGGACCTCCCGCCTCACCCCACCCGGAACGCCGCCCGGCGGTAGCCTTGGGCGAACAGCAGGGCCGTCAGGTCGCCGTGGTCCACGCGGGCGGGGGCGGTGGCGGCCACGAGGGGCTTCGCGCGGAACGCCACGCCCAGCCCGGCGGCGCCGATCATGTCGAGGTCGTTCGCGCCATCCCCCACCGCCAGCGTCGCCGCCATCGGCAAGCCGTTCTCGGCGGCCAGCCGCGTCAGGGTGGACAGTTTCGCGCCCCTGTCGAAGATCGGCTCCGCGACGCCGCCGGTCAGGTGGCCGTCCTCGATGAGCAGGGTGTTGGAGACATGGTGGTGGAAGCCGAGCCGCTCGGCGACGCGGCCGGTGAAGAAGGTGAAGCCGCCCGAGGCCAGGCAGCACACCGCGCCGTGGGCGCGCATGGTGCCGACGAGTTCGGCGGCGCCCGGCATCATCTCGGTCGCGGCCCAGGTGGCGTCGAGCGCGCCGACATCCAGGCCCTTCAGCATCGCCACCCGCGCAACCAGCGCCTGGCGGAAATCCAGCTCGCCATTCATGGATCGGCGGGTGATGGCCGCGATCTGGTCCTTCAGCCCGGCGAAGGCCGCGATCTCGTCGAGCGTCTCGCTGGTCACGATCGTGCTGTCCATGTCGGCGACCAGCAGGCGCTTGCGGCGGCCCTCGGCGGGCTGGGCGATGACGTCGACCGGCGCGTCGCCGAGCGCGGCGCGGATGGCGGCGGTGGCCTGGGCGGGCGGGGCGTCCGTGTAGGGAATGTCCGCCGCTTCGCCGGGCGAAAGCCAGTCCGGCGTGCCGGGCGTGGCGCCGAGCGCCTGCAGCGCGGCCCGGCACGCGGCGGGCAGGGCGGGATCGAGCGCGCCGGGCGCGGCGACGAGGGTGACGACATGCGGCATGGCCGCGCTCTGCCATCGTGAGCGGGGACGCGCAACACGGGGGGCTGCCGCCGGCGATCCTGGTGGCGGGCCCGACGGCGAGCGGCAAGAGCGCGGCGGCGCTGGCGATCGCGCAGCGCATCGGCGGCGTCGTGATCAACGCCGATTCCATGCAGGTGTACCGCGAGCTGCGCATCGTGACGGCGCGGCCCGACGATACTGAGTTGGCGCGCGCGCCGCATGCCCTCTACGGCGTGCGTCCGGCGGCGGAGGCCGGCACCGTCGCCTGGTGGCGTGCGGCGGCGTTGGCGGAGATGGCGGCCGCGCGCAATGCGGGCCGCGTGCCCATCCTCTGCGGCGGCACGGGGATGTATTTCGCGGCGCTGACCGAGGGCATCGCCGAAATTCCCCCCGTGCCTGACGCGGCGCGGGCGGAGGCGCGGCGGCTGCTGGCGGAGCTCGGCCCGCAGGCGCTGCATGCGCGGCTTGCGGCGCTGGATCCCGCGACGGCGGAGGAGCTTCGCCCCTCCGACAGCCAGCGCATCGCGCGCGCCTACGAGGTGGCGCTGGGGACCGGCCGCGGCTTGCGCGACTGGCAGGCGGCGGGCGGGGCGGGGCCGGCGCCTTGGTGCTTCGCGGCGCTGCTGCTCGATCCGCCGCGCGACGCGCTGCGGGCGGCGATCGCGGCGCGCTGGCAGGCGATGCTGGAAGCGGGCGCGGTGGAGGAGGTGCGGGCGCTGGGCGCGCTCGGGCTGGATCCCGCGCTGCCGGCGATGCGGGCGCATGGGGTGCCGGAACTGCTGGCGCATCTCGCCGGGCGGATGGCGCTGGACGCGGCCTCGGCGCGGGCGGTGCTGAACACCGGGCAGTACACCAAGCGCCAGGCGACCTGGTTCCGCCACCACGCGCTGGCAGCGCCGGAGCGGAAGCGAGTTATTGCGTCGAGATGGGGTAAATCGACGCAAGATTCGCAAAGTTTGTTAGATTATTTCGCAGTTTTCGTTGAAGCCCGGCGTTGACGCGGTGCGGTACGGGTCGTAAGGGGGTGGCCCGGCGGGGATGGTCCCCGTCGGGAAACGTGGCGCCGTGCCGTGGCGCCCAGGGAAAAGACCCCGAACCATGTCCGCCGCCCACCAGCACGCCGACGCAGCGCCCCTGACGATGTCGGGCGCCGAGGTCGTCCTTCGCGCGCTGAAGGACCAGGGCGTAGAGGTCATCTTCGGCTATCCGGGCGGCGCGGTACTTCCGATCTACGACGCGCTGTTCCAGCAGAATTCGATCCGCCACATTCTGGTGCGCCACGAGCAGGCGGCGGTGCATGCGGCGGAAGGCTATGCGCGCTCCACCGGCAAGGTGGGCTGCGTGCTGGTCACCTCCGGCCCCGGTGCGACCAATGCCGTGACCGGGCTGGTGGATGCGCTGATGGACAGCATCCCCATCGTCTGCCTGACGGGGCAGGTGCCGACGCACCTGATTGGCAACGACGCCTTCCAGGAAGCCGACACCACCGGCATCACGCGCCCCGCGACCAAGCACAACTACCTGGTCAAGAAGTCGGCCGACCTGGCGCGCGTGATGCACGAGGCCTTCCATGTCGCCCGCAGCGGCCGCCCCGGGCCGGTGGTGGTCGACCTGCCGAAGGACATCCTGATCAACAAGGCGCCCTATGCCGAGGCGCCGCCGCCCGAGCAGCCGCACCGTTCCTACCGCCCGCAGGTCGCGCCCGACATGGGCCAGATCCGCAAGGCTGTGGCGCTGCTGAAGGCGGGCAAGCGCCCGATCGTCTATGCCGGCGGCGGCGTGATCAATGCGGGGCCGGAGGCATCGCGGCTGCTCGGCGAGTTCGTGCGGATGACGGGCTTCCCCTGCACCAACACGCTGATGGGGCTCGGCGCCTATCCGGCCAGCGACCCGCAGTTCCTGGGCATGCTGGGGATGCACGGGACCTACGAGGCGAACCTGGCGATGCATGGCTGCGACGTCATGCTGAACATCGGCGCGCGCTTCGATGACCGGGTGACGGGCAAGCTCAGCCACTTCTCGCCGGGGTCGAAGAAGATCCATGCCGACATCGACCCGTCCTCCATCAACAAGAACGTCAAGGTCGACGTGCCGATCGTCGGCGATGCGGGGCGCATCCTCGCCGCGCTGATCGCGGCCTGGAAGGACGACACCGCCACCCAGGACCGCGAGGCGCTGGCCGGCTGGTGGCGCCAGATCGATGCGTGGCGCACCAAGGACTGCCTGCGCTACACGCAGCGCGGCAGCATCATCAAGCCGCAGCACGCGGTGAAGCGGCTGTTCGAGATCACCCGCGAGCTGGGCAAGGAGACCTTCATCACGACGGAGGTCGGCCAGCACCAGATGTGGGCCGCGCAGTATTTCGGCTTCGACAAGCCGAACCGCTGGATGACCTCGGGCGGGCTGGGCACCATGGGCTACGGCCTGCCGGCGGCGATGGGCGTGCAGATCGCGCACCCCGACGCGCTGGTGATCGACATCGCCGGCGAAGCCAGCATCCTGATGAACATCCAGGAGATGTCCACGCTCGCGCAGTACCGCCTGCCGGTAAAGGTCTTCATCCTGAACAACGAGTACATGGGCATGGTGCGCCAGTGGCAGGAACTGCTGCATGGCGGGCGCTATTCCGAAAGCTACAGCGC
>JAIYDD010000226.1 GCA_027487675.1 Acetobacteraceae bacterium
GATCGCCACCGCCGCCACCATCGCCGCCTCCCGCATCCGCAGGAGCCCAGCGAATCACCCTTCGCGCCGCGCCGGAATCCCTAACGAGTCAGCGATCGGCGCCGGGCGTATGAGCAGGACGGCGTCGGCAAGTTCCAGGCGCCGAACAGTCGGGCCCGCGATATTCTGCGGCAGTATCCCAATGTCAGGTCAGTGACCCACTGGGTCTACAGGACCTGACCTTGCTGGCGCCGGGGGCGCGGGTCGGCTCTGCGGGTCTTTTCCGGGCCTGGCGCGTCCGCCTGCTTGCCGATGCCGCCAGCATCGGCCGCGCCGCCGTCCTTCCAGGGACGAGAAATCCCCAGCGGATCCTGAGCCGCCGGCAGTCTCGAACGGCCGCTCACCCGGGCCGGCCGTAGGCCCGCAGCTGCGCTGCCGCCTCTTCCAGCTCGGGCGCCGTCAGCAGCACGGGGTCGAGGCGCGCGGCCAGCAGGTCGAGATACTGGCCGGCAAGATTCTCCGCCTCTCGCGCCAAGGCGACCGCGGCCCCGAGCGTCGCGCCGAGTGCCACCACGCCGTGGTTCGCCAGCAGGCAGGCGCGCAGGCCGTCCCCCAGAGCCTCGACCGCTGCCTCCGCCAGCGCTTCCGTGCCGAAGGTGGCGTGCGCGGCGCACGGGATGCCGAGGCGCCCGCCGGCGCCGGCCAGCGTGACCATGTAGTGGAACGGCGGGATGCCACGCCGCGCGCAGGCCAGCGCGGTGGCGCGCGGGGCATGCGTGTGCACCACGGCCATCGCCTCCGGTCGTGCGCGGTAGATTGCCGCATGCAGGCGCCATTCGGAGGACGGGCGGCCGCCCGACAGCGTGGTGCCATCCAGTGCGCACGCCACAAGATCGGCCTCCGTCATCGCCGCATAGGGCAGGCCGGAGGGCGTGATCACGAAGCCCTGCGGCGTGCGCAGCGACAGGTTGCCGGATTTCTGCGGCATGAAGCCCGCGGCATCCAGGGCGCGCGCCGCCGACACCAGCCCGTCCCGGTCCGTCATCCCTGCCTCCGACGCCTCGGCGGGACAGTAGCAGGCGGCGGGAAGGGGCGCAGGGTGCGGGCGGGTCGGGGCGGGTCTCCAGCGCCCGGTTGCACGGCCAAGCGGCGCCCGGCGGCCGGGTTGCCGGGCGGCCCCCCCGCGTCGTGTCGGCCGGCACAGCCGGCGAGGTTCGGGACCGCCAGCGTCCTGCCGGGGTGCCCGAGGGGCGGCGCCCCTCGATCGTCGGGTCCGAACGTCGCCCCGCTTCCGGCGCTACGCCGCCGTCGCCCGTCGCGCGAAGCCGGCCAGCAGCGTCTCCGTCGCCCGCCGGCCGGCGGCGTCGATCGTGATACCGTGCCGGTAGAAGACGCGGCGGGCGATGTCCTCGGCGTCGCTGCGCGTCAGGAAGGTGGTCCCTGCCTCGTCCTGCCAGACCAGCGCGCGCATGGGCAGGTCGAGCGCGAGCGTCGGCGCCTGGCGCATGCCGGGCGTGCCGGCGCGCGGGTTGCCGAACAGCACCACGGTCCGCGCCGGCAGTGCCATACCGGCCTCGGTCGCGGCGGCGGCGTGGTCGATCTCGCCGAACACCTTCCAGCCGGCCTCCCGCACCGCGGCGGCGAAGCGGTCGAGCGTCTGGCGCGGGCCATGGGCGCTGCGCAGCGTGACCAGCCCGTCGCCGGAGGCGGAGGCGGTGGCGGGGATCACCCCGAGCGCGAGGCCGGCGGCCAGGCTGCGGCGGGCGAGGGCGGGGCGGATCGGCATGGCGGGGGCCTCCGGCGGGGCGGTCGCCGCGGAACGGAAGCGGCGCTACCCGGCGGAACGCCCGAGGCGCCGCCGATGTTACGCCCCGCCGGCACCTCGGCTTCCGCCCGCCGGCGCCGCGGCGCCGGCGCGCCGGGGCTACAGCGCCTGCGCGCTGGCGTCCGACCGCGTGGTGCCGACGCGCAGCGCGAGCGCCGCGGCCATGAACTCGTCCAGCTCCCCGTCCAGCACGGCGGCCGGGTTGCCCTTCTCCACGCCGGTGCGCAGGTCCTTCACCATCTGATAGGGCTGCAGAACGTAGGACCGGATCTGGTGGCCCCAGCCGATATCGGTCTTGCCGGCCTCGGTCGCCGCCGTGATCGCCTCCCGCTTGCGCAGCTCCAGCTCGTAGAGGCGGGCCTTCAGCATCTCCATCGCGATGACGCGGTTGCGGTGCTGGCTGCGGTCCTGGGTGGAGGCGGCGACGATGCCGGTCGGGATGTGGGTGAAGCGCACGCCCGATTCGGTCTTGTTGACGTGCTGGCCGCCGGCGCCGCTGGCGCGGAAGGTGTCGGTCTTCAGGTCGGCGGGGTTGATCTCGATTTCGATGCGGTCGTCGATCACCGGATAGACATAGACGCTGGCGAAGCTGGTCTGCCGGCGCGCCGCGGCATCGAAGGGGCTGATGCGGACCAGGCGGTGCACGCCGGTCTCGGTCTTCAGCCAGCCATAGGCGTTGTTGCCGCTGACCTGCACGGTGGCGGATTTCACGCCGGCCTGCTCGCCGTCCGAGCGTTCCGTCACGGTGACCTTGTAGCCGCGCGCCTCGGCCCAGCGGACATACATGCGCAGCAGCATCTCGGCCCAGTCCTGCGCCTCGGTGCCGCCGGCGCCGGCGTTCACTTCCAGGTAGGCGTCGTTCGGATCGGCCTCGCCGGAGAGCAGGCTCTCGATCTCCCGCGTCTTGGCCTCGGCGGCCAGGCGCTTGAGGTCGGCCACCGCGGCGTCCGCCGTGCCGCCGTCGCCCTCGGCCTCGGCCAGCTCGATCAGCTCGAGCGCATCGGCGACGTCGCGTTCCAGCTTCTGCACGCCCTCGACGACGGAAGCGATGCGGTTGCGCTCGCGCATCACCGCCTGGGCCTCGTCGGCCTTGTTCCAGAGGTCGGGGTCCTCGGCGCGGGCGTTGAGTTCCTGCAGCCGCACCACCGCCGCCTCCCAGTCGAGGTGGCGGCGGAGCAGCTCGACGCTCTCCGCGATCTGGGCCTTCAGGTTCTCGGCGTCGGCGCGCATGTCTTCGGGGCTAGCGGAAATGGCGGGCGCGCGAAAGCCGCCGCCCGCCGGAGGCGGGGCTCAGTAGAGCCCGCCCAGGTTGCTGTCGAGGCCGGCCGCCGCCGCGCCCGCGCCGTTGCCGAAGGGATCGGAGGGCGGGCGGGCGGCGTTCTCGGTGCCCGGGCGGAAGGCCTCCAGGATGGTCTGGCCTCCCTCCAGCGGCACCCGCACCAGTGCCACGCCCGGCGGCGCGCGGAAGGGCACGGGCGGGCTGCCTTGCAGGGCGGCGGCCACCACGTCGCGGAAGATCGGCGCGGCGTTGGTGCCGCCGCTCTCCCGGTCGCCCAGGGATCGCGGCTCGTCGAAGCCGACCCAGACGGCGACCACCAGGTCCGGCGTGAAGCCGACGAACCAGTTGTCCACGTAGTCGTTCGAGGTGCCGGTCTTGCCGGCGACCGGGCGGTTCAGCCCGGCGCCCGCGCGCGCACCGGTGCCGCGCTGCACCGCGCCCTGCAGCAGCGACACCATCTGGAAGGTGGCGATCGGGTCGGCGATCTGGCGGCGCTCCTCGGTCAGCGCCGGCGGGCCGGCCGAGGGGTCGGCGGCGTCGCAGCCCGCGCAGCGGCGGGCGTCGCTGCGCCAGATCACGCGGCCATGCCGGTCCTGCACCGTGTCGATCAGCGTCGGCGTCACCGCGCGGCCGCCATTGACGAAGCTGGCATAGGCGGTGGCCTGGCGCAGCACCGTCGTCTCCCCCGCGCCGAGCGACATGGACAGCAGCCGCGGCATGTTCGGGATCACGCCGAAGCGCGCCGCCGTGTCCGCCACCGCCGCGATGCCGACCTGCTGGGCGAGCCGGATGGTCACCAGGTTGAGGCTGCGCTCCATCGCGCCGCGCATCGTCACCCAGCCCTGCGCGCCGCCCGAATAGTTGCCGGGGCGCCAGAGGCCCTGCGGCGTCATGATCTCGACCGGCGCGTCCAGCAACTGCTGGTTGGGCGGGATGCCGGCTTCCAGCGCGGGCAGGAAGACGAAGGGCTTGAAGCTCGACCCCGGCTGGCGCTGGGCCTGGGTGGCGCGGTTGTACCAGCTCTTGTCGAAGGACCAGCCGCCGACCATCGCGAGCACCCGGCCGTTGTTGGGGTCGAGGGCCACGACGGCGCCTTCCACCTCCGGCACCTGGCGCAGCGTCAGGCGCTCCGGGCGGGCGGGCTGGCGGGCGCCTTGCGCGGGGGTGCCGGGCAGCATCTCCACCAGCACCACGTCGCCCGGCGCCAGGATCTCCTGCATCCGGCGCGGGGCGGGGCCCATGCGGCCCTCCCGCACCGGGCGGGCCCAGGGCGCCACCTCGTCGAGCGGCAGGGTGGCGGTGCGCGGCTGCGGCGCGCCGCGGCCCTCCGGCCGTTCGAGCCAGGCCATCCGCGCCTCCCGGTCGCGGACCTCGAGCGCCACGGCGAGGCGCCATTCGGGCAGCGCGCCGGGCGGGCGCGTCACGGCCGACAGCGCGGGCAGCCATTCGGTCGCGCCGGCGGGGATCTGCGCGACCGGCCCGCGCCAGCCGCCGCGGCGGCGGTCGTAGTCCATCAGGCCGCGCCGCAGCGCGCGCTCCGCCTCGGCCTGCAGCGCAGGCTCCAGCGAGGTGCGGACGACCAGGCCGGCGCGCACCGTCTCCTCCGCGCCGAAGCGGGCGACCAGCTCGCGGCGGACCTCCTCGGTGAAGTGCTGGCCGACGGCGATCATGTCGGGCCGGCGCGTCGGGCGCGGCACGATGGGCTCGGCGCGGGCGGCATCGGCCTCGGCCGCGGTCACCGCGCCATCCGCCAGCAGGCGGTCCAGCACGTAGTCGCGCCGCGCGCGGGCGGCCTCGGGGAAGCGGATCGGGTTGAGGTTGTTCGGCGCCTTGGGCAGGGCGGCCAGGAAGGCCATCTCGCCCAGCGTCAGCTCGTCCAGCGACTTGTTGAAGTAGTTCTGCGCGGCCGCGGCGACGCCATAGGCCTGCGCGCCGAGATAGATCTCGTTGAGGTAGATCTCAAGGATGCGGGCCTTCGGCATTGCCTCCTCGATGCGGATCGCCAGGATCGCCTCCCGCAGCTTGCGCGCCATGGTGCGGTCGTTGCCGACCAGCATGTTCTTGGCGACCTGCTGGGTGATGGTGGAGGCGCCGATCGGGCGGCGGCCACGGCCCATGCCCTCGACATTCACCACCACGGCCCGCGCGATCGCCACCGGGTCGACGCCGGGATGGGTCCAGAAATTCTGGTCCTCGGCGGAGACGAAAGCCTGCTGGAGCCGGCGCGGGATCGCCTCGATGGGCACGAAGACGCGCCGCTCCTGCGCCAGCTCGGCCATCAGGCGGGCATCGGCGGCATGGATGCGGCTGAGCTGCGGCGGCTGGTACTCGGCCAGCCAGGAATGGTCCGGCAGGTCGGTGGCGGCACTGCGATACAGCGCATACGCACCGGCCGCGCCGACGAGGCCGACCGCGACGACCATGATGAGGACGCCGCGCAGCATCAGGCCGAACAGGCTGCGGCGCCGCTTCGGACGGGGCGCCTTCGGGGCCGGCGCCGGCGGCTCCGCCGGGCGGTCACCCACCAGGCGGCCCTCGGCACGGAGATCGGGGGTCTGCATGAGGGGCTCCATACACCGGCCGGGGCGGGGAGGCACATGCCGCTCTCGCGAAGCCGGATGAACGGGGCGCGGGGCTGGGTGGCCGTCTGGCCCGGGCGGGGCGCTGCCCCTCCCACGATACCGCCCCCCTGCTGCCCCACCCGCCGAGGGCCGAAAGGCGCTTAGCTCCCCGGCATTCCGGATACAGCCACGGGCGGTCTTTGCCGCTTTGGTGCTTTGGCGCTGAGGCCACTTTAACACGCTGGAAACAGCTGGATGTGCCGGCAATGACGGCAGGGCGATCAGGTCAACCAATTGATATTCATAGATATATTGAAGCACATCCATGCAATGTTTTAAAAATTTAGCACTTTGGCAGGTTTTCGCGCCTTCCGGGGAGGCTGGTGCCGGCGGCGAGGATTCGGATGCACGGGTTGAATGAGCGCGTTCGTATTATGTTCCATTCCGTGCCGGGAGTAAAGGCCGCCCGCAGCCCGTGCCCTTCGACCCCCGGGATCCAAGCGCCTTCCGTCCCTTCGCGGGGTGCGTATCGGGGGGTGGAAACCCTCCCGGGCCACCAGCGCCCGTCACCCCGCCGCCATTGTCTCCCCCCGCGCCAGCCAGCCCTGCACCGCTCGGGACAATGCGCGCGCCAGCTTCGCCCGATGCGCCGGCTGGCGCAGCGCCGCCTCGTCCTGCGGGTGCGACAGGAAGCCCAGCTCGACGAGGGCGGAGGGGATCTCGGGCGACTTCAGCACCAGGAAGCCGGCCTCCCGGTGGGTGTTGGGCAGCAGCGCGACCTCGCGGCCCAGCTCGGTCACGGCCACCGCCGCCAGCCTGGCGCTGCCCGCGCGGGTTTCCGCCTGCATCAGGGACAGCAGGATGGCCTGCACCTCCGGCGGCAGCGAGGGCAGTCGCAGCCCGCCGGCGCGGTCCGCCTCGTTCTCCCGCCGCGCCAGGTTCATCGAGAAGGTGTCGGTGCCCTCGCCGAGCGTGTAGACGCTGGCGCCGCGGGCGCCCGGCGCGCTGTCGGCGTGCAGCGACAGGAACAGCGCGGCGTTGCGGGACCGGGCGAAGTCGACGCGGTCGGCCAGCGGGACGAAGCGGTCGGCGGTGCGGGTCATCGCCACCCGGCAGCGCCCGCCGGCTTCCAGCAGCCGGCGCAGCTCCTGCGCGCAGGCCAGCACGACCTGCTTCTCCTGCGTGCCGCGGGCGCCGACGGCGCCGGGGTCGCGCCCGCCATGGCCGGGGTCGAGCACCACCAGCGGCAGCCGCGCCCCGCCGCCGCGGGCAAGCGCCTGGCTCGTGCCGGCAGCGCGGGCGAAGGCGGCGGCGGGGCCGGGCGCGATCTCCAGCACCGCCTGGCCGCCGGCATCCGGCAGGCGCCGCACGGCGACGGGGCCGGCCAGCGCGATCACCAGCCGGCCGCCCTCCACGCGGGCGCCGCGCACCGGGCCGGCGGCGGGCAGGCGGGTGGCGGCGGGAAAGACGCTTTCGCCCAGCTCGATCACCAGCCTCGGCGGATCGGCGGCGGCGGTCATCTGCCAGGCGGTGCCGGCCGGCAGGCCGAGGCTCAGCCGCGCCGCCCGCCCGGCCGCGGCCAGCCGGGCCGAGGCCGACCCCTGTCCCAGCGCCGGCGGCGGCAGCGCGGCGAAGCCGAGCGCGAGGGTCGCCAGCGCGCGACGGCCGAGCATGTCGCGGCATCCCCCTGTCCGGCGGCCGCGCCCCCCGCGACTGCCGAGGCGTCCTGCATACCATGCGCGCGCATGGACTTGCCAGGATCGGCTGAGACGTCGCGGCAGGATCGGGCGCCACGACACCGTGCGCGGCGTCCCGCCGGCCCCTTGCGCGGCCTTCCGCCTTGTGAAGCCGGCCGGCGACCTCTATGGTGCCCTGCCCCGGCGGCGACGCTGCCGGTGGGTTCTTCGGGTTCGCAGGGCCGCCCCGGCGCCGCACCCCGCCGCAGGTCGGCGCGTGGCGCGGGGGTCAGCGGCCTCCGTCCTGGCTTGGGTGCGCCGTCCGGCCGCCGCGTTTCGCCAGGTCCTGCACCGCCCGCCCACCGGCGCGGAGCGTGCGCGCGGCATCCCTGGCGGCGGGTCGGTTTCCCGGTGTCCCGGCGATGCGCGCGTGCCCGCCGCCCGCCCGACTGCGCCTGCGACCGGCGCCAGCCCCGGCCCCCTGCTTGGGAGAGCCCGGTGCGGCAGCCGTCCGACAGGGCTCCGGGGCGCGCGAGGCGCATCCGCCGGGTCCGGCGGGCCGGATCCCTCCGGCCTTCGGCACCCAACTGAATCCACCCGGGCCCGCCCCCGCGCGCGGCCCACCGGGCAGAGGCATCGGCCGCCGCCGCATGGACCGTCTCCTCATCGACCGTCTCCTGCCGTGCGGCCGCCGCTACCCGGGCCTGTCCACCTTTCTCCGCCGTCGCCGGCCGAGCGTCCGGCGCGGCGCGGAGTGCCCCCTTCCATGACCAAGCGCATGCTGATCGACGCATCCCACCCGGAGGAGACCCGGGTGGCGGTGCTGGACGGCACGAGACTCGAAGCCTTCGACATCGAAAGCGCCAACCGCCTGCCGCTGAAGGGCAACATCTACCTGGCCCGCGTGGTCCGGGTGGAGCCCAGCCTGCAGGCCGCCTTCGTCGAGTATGGCGGCAACCGCCACGGCTTCCTCGCCTTCGGCGAGATCCACCCCGACTACTACCAGATCCCCACCGCCGACCGGCAGCGCCTGATCGAGATGCAGCGCGCCGAGGCCGAGGAGGACCGCCGCCGCGAGGAGGCGGAGGAGGACGAGCCCGAGGCCCCCGAGGCACGGCTGGTGATGCTGGAGGCCGAGGCCGCCGAGGCGACCGTGCCGCATGAGGGCGTGGCCGTGCCGGGGGCGGCGCCGGCCGGCGATGCCGGGGCGGCGCAGTCGGCCGCCGGCGCGGATGCTCCCGCCGCCGAAGGGCGCGACGGCGCCGGGCCGGATGGTGCCGGGCCGGACGGCTCGGCCCAGGACGGCTCGGGCCAGGACGGCGCGGGCCAGGACGGCGCGGCCTGGAACGGCGCCGGCGATGAGGGCGCCGGCCGCGCCGCGGCCGGCCACGCGCCCGCCGACGACCAGGGCGCGGACGGCAACGGCGCGGACCGCAACGGGGCGGGGCATGACGGCGCCGACCAGAACGGCGCCGAGTTCGACGGCCGCGAACCCCCCGCCCCGCCGCCCGAGACCGTCGGCGGGTCGACCGACGACGACATGCGCGAGCGCCGCATCCCGCCCAGGTTCCTGCGCCACTACAAGATCCAGGAAGTCATCAAGCGCCGCCAGATCATGCTGATCCAGGTGGTGAAGGAGGAGCGCGGCACGAAGGGCGCGGCGCTGACCACCTACATCTCGCTCGCCGGCCGCTTCTCGGTCCTGATGCCGAACTCGCCGCGCGGCGGCGGGGTGTCCCGCAAGATCACCTCGGCCGGCGACCGCAAGCGGCTGCGCGAGGCGATCGACGAGGTCGGCCTGCCCGACGGGATGTCGCTCATCGTCCGCACCGCCGGCGCGCAGCGGCCGAAGACCGAGATCAAGCGCGACTGCGAATACCTGCTGCGGCTGTGGGACAACATCCGGGAGCGCGTCTTCGCCTCCACCGCGCCCGCGCTGATCTACGAGGAAGCCGACCTCATCAAGCGGTCGATCCGCGACACCTACGGCAAGGACGTCGAGGAGGTCATCATCGACGGCGAGGACGCCTTCCAGCAGGCGCGCGAGTTCATGCGCGCGCTGATGCCGTCCCACGCCGGCAAGGTGAAGCCGGT
Source organism: Acetobacteraceae bacterium (assembly GCA_027487675.1). Taxonomy (GTDB): domain Bacteria; phylum Pseudomonadota; class Alphaproteobacteria; order Acetobacterales; family Acetobacteraceae; genus Falsiroseomonas. The sequence continues at coordinate 9,415 of JAIYDD010000226.1, forward strand.
GCGCGACGCCGTGCCGCTCTTCGCCCGCCACGGCGTCGACGCCCAGCTGGACGCGCTGCACATGCCGAACGTGCAGCTGAAGTCCGGCGGCTACATCGTCATCAACCAGACCGAGGCGCTGGTCGCCATCGACGTGAACTCCGGCCGCGCGACGCGCGAGCGGCACATCGAGGACACGGCGCTGCGCACCAACCTCGAGGCGGCCGACGAGGTGGCGCGCCAGCTGCGCCTGCGGGATCTCGCCGGGCTGATCGTCATCGACTTCATCGACATGGAATCGTCGAAGCACGACGCCATGGTCGAGCGCCGCCTGAAGGAGGCGCTGAAGCAGGACCGCGCGCGCATCCAGGTCGGGCGGATCAGCCATTTCGGCCTGCTGGAGATGTCGCGCCAGCGGCTGCGGCCCTCCATCGCCGAGCAGGCCTTCATCACCTGCCCGCACTGCCAGGGCCGCGGCCTGGTGCGCAGCGCGGAAAGCAGCGGCCTCGCCGTGCTGCGCGCCATCGAGGAGGAGGCGGCCAAGCGCCGCGCCGCCGAGGTGATCGTGCACGTCCACACCCAGGTCGCACTCTGGCTGCTGAACCGCAAGCGCGACCGCCTCGCGATGATCGAGGAGCGCTACGGGATGCAGGTGCTCGTCCAGCCGGATGACAGCCTGATCGCCCCCGCGCTGCGCATCGAGAAGACGCGCCCGCAGACCGCGCCGGTGCCCACCGAGCGGCCGAGCGCGCTGCGCATGGACTACGCGGCGGAGCCGGAGGAGCCGGAGGCCGAGCCCGAGGCGATCGAGCCCGTGGAGGCCGAGGCCGAGCCCGCCGAGGCGGAGGCGCCGGAGGGCGCGGAGGCCGATGGCGGGGAGGGGGCGGATGCGAAGCGCCGCCGCCGCCGCCGCCGCCGGCGCGGCCGTCGCGACGGCGCGGAGGGAAGCGGCCCGCAGGGTGCCGGCGAGGACGAGGGCGAAGCCGGCGCAGCGGAGGCCGCCGAGGCCGCCGAGGATGCCGCGCCCGCGACCGAGGAGGAGCCCGAGGCCGAGCCCGCGCCGGAGGGCGCAGAGGCCGCGCCGGACGGCGCCGAGGCCCAGCGCCGCCGCCGCCGCCGTGGCGGCCGCCGCCGCGAGCCCGGCGCCGAGGCTCCGCCGCCGGCCGCCGAGCCGGCGCCCGCCCCGATGCCTGCCCCGGCACCCCGCCGCGCGCCCACCCCGGCCGACCCCTTCGCCGGGCAGATGGACGAGATCTTCCTGGCCATGGAAGCCGCCGAGGAGGCCGCGGCGCGCGAGGCGGTGGTCCGCCGCGCGGTGCTGGCCGGCGAAGCCGCGCTGCGCGCCGCCCCGCCCGAGGCGGCGCCGGTGGCGGTCTCGGTGGAGGTGACGGCGGTCGCGACCGTCATCGAGGTCGCCGCGCCGCCCGCCCCCCCTGCGGCGGAGCCCCCGGCGGCCCAGCCCCCGGCGGCGGAGGCCCCGGCGGCGGAGCTCGCGCCGGCCGAGGCGCCGGCGGAGGCCGCGCCGGCGCCCGGACC
>JAIYDD010000222.1 GCA_027487675.1 Acetobacteraceae bacterium
GCCGCCGGGCCTCAGTGACTCGCCGTCGCGGTGGCGATGGCGATGATCCAGGCCGCGGACACGGCGCCCGCCGGATTGCAATGAGACACTGGATCACCTCCTTTCGAATGTTGCTGGGAGCAGGGAGGTGGGCATGCCGCGGCGCGGCTTCAAGCGACGCCCCGCCGATCAGCCCTTCGCCTTGGCGCGCAACACATGTTTCTGGATCTTGCCGGTGCTGGTCTTCGGCAGCTCGTCGAACACCACGTGCCGCGGCACCTTGTATCCGGCCAAATGCTGCCGGCACCAGGCGATCAGCTCCTCCGCCGTCGCGGTCGCGCCGGGGCGGAGTTCCACGAAGGCGCAGGGCGTCTCGCCCCATTTCTCGTCGGGGCGCGCGACCACCGCCGCCACCGCCACGGCGGGGTGCTTGTAGAGGACATCCTCCACCTCGATCGAGGAGATGTTCTCGCCGCCCGAGATGATGATGTCCTTCGAGCGGTCCTTGAGCTGGATGTAGCCGTCCGGATAGGTCACCGCGAGGTCGCCGGTGTGGAACCAGCCGCCGGCGAAGGCCTTGGCGGTGGCGTCCGGGTCCTTGAGATAGCCCTTCATCACGACATTGCCGCGCATCATCACCTCGCCCATCGCGGCGCCGTCGGCGGGCAGCGGCGCCATCGTGTCGGGGTCCATGACGCGGAGGCCTTCGAGAGCCAGGTAGCGCACGCCCTGGCGCGCCATCAGCGCGGCCTGCTCGCCGGCGGGGCGATCGTTCCAGGCGGCGTTCCACTCATTGACGACGGAGGGGCCGTAGCATTCGGTCAACCCATAGACGTGGCAGACGGCGAAGCCCGCTTCGCGCATCGCGGCCAGCACGGCCTCGGGCGGCGGCGCGCCGGCGACGACGAACTGCACCTGGTGCGGCAGCGCGGCCTTCTGCTCCGCCGGCGTGGCGAGCAGCGTCGCCATCACGATCGGCGCGCCGCACATATGGGTCACGCTCTCCGCCGCCATCAGCCGCCACATGTCGGGGCCGCGCACGGCGCGGAGACACACATGCGTGCCGGCCTGCGCGGTGACCGTCCAGGGGAAGCACCAGCCGTTGCAATGGAACATCGGCAGCGTCCAGAGATAGGCGGGATGCCTGCCCATGCCGGCCGAGAGCACGTTGCCCACCGCCAGCAGATGCGCGCCGCGATGGTGATAGACGACGCCCTTCGGCCGCCCGGTGGTGCCGGAGGTGTAGTTCAGCGTGATCGCGTCCCACTCGTCGCCCGGCATCGGCCAGGCCCAGGCGGAACCGCCGGTCGCGACGAAGCTTTCGTAGTCGGTGGCGCCGTCAAGCCGGTTGGCGCGCGCGGCGTCGGAGGCTTCCGGGTCGTCCACCTCGATCACCAGCGGCTTGGCGGCGCACTGGGTCAGCGCCAGGCGCAGCAGGGGGACAAGTTCGCGGTCCACGATCACCACCTTCGCCTCGCCATGGTCGAGGCAATAGGCGATGGTCCCGGCATCCAGCCGCGTGTTCAGCGTGTTCAGCACGCCGCCCGTCATCGGCACGCCGTAATGGCACTCGAGCATGGCGGGGATGTTCGGCAGCAGCGCCGCCACCGTGTCGCCGCGGCCGATGCCATGCGTGGCCAGCGCATGCGCCAGCTTCACGCAGCGGTCGCGCAGCTCGCGATAGGGGCGGCGCAGCGCGCCATGCACCACGGCGATGTGGTCGGGGAAGACCTGCGCGGCGCGTTCCAGGAACAGCAGCGGCGTCAGCGGCTGGTGGTTGGCGGGCAGGCGCGGCAGGGCGTCATAGGCGGCGGCCGGCATGTCTCAGCGATCCTTCCAGACGGGCTTGCGCTTGGCCAGGAAGGCGCCGATGCCTTCCGCCGCGTCCTCGGCGAGCAGGTTCTCGGTCATCACCGCCGCGCAGTGTTCATAGGCCTCGGCCAGCGGCAGGCCGCGCTGGCGGTGGAAGGCCGCCTTGCCGATGCGCAGCGTGTGCGCGGAGCGCGCGGCGATGCGCGAAGCGAGCGCCTGCGTCTCCGCGACCAGGTCCGCGTGGGACACGACGCGGTTCACCAGGCCGATGCGCTGGGCTTCGGCGGCCGGGATCATCTCGCCGGTCAGCAGCATCTCCATCGCCGGCTTGGCCGCGACGGCGCGGGAAAGCGCGACGGCCGGCGTCGAGCAGAACAGGCCGATATCGACGCCCGGTGTCGCGAAACGGGCGTGGTCGGAGGCCACCGCGAGGTCGCAGGTGGCGACGAGCTGGCAGCCGGCGGCGGTCGCGACCCCCTGCACCTGGGCGATGACGGGCTGCGGCAGCGCGACGATCGCCTGCATCACGGCGGCGCAGCGGCGCATCGCGGCATCGAAGAAGCCGCGCCCGCCATCGGCATCGGCGCGATGGCCCTCGATCTCGCGCAGGTCGTGGCCGGCGCTGAACGCCGGGCCCTCCGCGGCGAGGAGCAGCACGCGCACGCGCGGATCCTCGGCGATGGCGGCCAGCGCATCGCCCAGCGCGCCGAGCAGCGCGAAGGAGAGCGCGTTGCGCGCCGCCGGGCGGTTCAGCGTGAGTGTCGTGACGCCGTGGTCGGTGTCGGCGCGCAGCAGCAGGGCGTTCTGTCCGTCCGGCATGGCGCTATCTCTCCGCGGCCTTCAGCACCCCGGAAATTTCGTCCAGGATCACCGGGTCGTCGATGGTGGGCGGCACGGCATAGGTCTCGCCATCGGCGATCTTGCGGATCGTGCCGCGCAGGATCTTGCCCGACCGCGTCTTCGGCAGCCGCGGCACCACGCGCGCATCCTTGAACGCCGCGACGGGGCCGATGCGGTCGCGCACCAGCGCCACCAGCTCCTTCGCGATGTCGGCTTCCGCCCTGTCCACGCCGGCCTTCAGCACGACCAGGCCGATCGGCGCCTGGCCTTTCAGAGAATCCTTCACGCCGACCACCGCGCATTCGGCGACGTCGGGGTGGGCCGCCAGCACCTCCTCCATCGCGCCGGTGGACAGCCGGTGGCCGGCGACGTTGATGATGTCGTCGGTGCGGCTCATCACGAAGACATAGCCCTCCTCGTCCACCAGCCCGGCGTCCGAGGTGTTGTAGTAGCCGGGGAAGGTCTCCAGGTAGGCGCTGCGGAAGCGGTCGTCCGCGTGCCACAGCGTCGGCAAATTGGCCGGCGGCAGCGGCAGCTTCACGGCGAGCGTGCCGATCTGCCCGCGCGGCACTTCCTGCCCGCCCTCGTCCAGCACGCGGAGGTCGTAGCCAGGCGCCGGCTTGCCGCCGGATCCGAAGCGCGCAGGGAACAGGCCGAGGCCGCGGAAATTACCGCTGATCGACCAGCCCGTCTCGGTCTGCCACCAATGGTCGATCACCGGCTTGCCCAGCAGCGCATGCGCCCATTCGGCGGTCGGCGGGTCGCAGCGCTCGCCGGCCAGGAACAGCGCCTCCAGCTTCGAGAGGTCGTATCCCGCGAGCAGCTTCGCCTCCGGGTCTTCCTTGCGGATGGCGCGGATCGCGGTGGGCGCGGTGAACAGCACCTTCACGCCATGCTCCGCGCAGACGCGCCAGAAGGCGCCGGCATCGGGCGTGCCGACAGGCTTGCCCTCGTACATCACGGTCGTGCAGCCGGCGAGCAGCGGCGCGTAGACGATGTAGGAATGCCCCACCACCCAGCCGACGTCGGAGGCCGTCCACATCACGTCCCCGGCCTTCAGCCCGTAGAGCATCGACATCGAGTTCATCAGCGCGACGGCGTGCCCGCCATTGTCGCGCACGATCCCCTTCGGCGCGCCCGTCGTGCCCGAGGTGTAGAGGATGTAGAGCGGATCGGTCGCCGCGACGATCTCGCAGGGCTGGTGCGGCGCCTCGGCTTCCGCGGCCGCATAGTCCACGTCACGGCCGGGCGTCAGCTCGCAGGGATGTTCCGGGCGCTGCAGGATCACGCAGAAATCGGGCCTGTGCGGCGACAGCGCGATCGCGGCATCCAGCAGCGGCTTGTATTTCACCACCCGTCCGGGCTCGATCCCGCAGCTTGCGCTGACGATGGCCCTGGGCTTGGCATCCGCGATGCGCGCCGCCAGCTCCGCCGCGGCGAAGCCGCCGAACACCACGGAATGCACCGCACCCAGCCGCGCGCAGGCCAGCATGGCGATCGCGGCTTCGGGGACCATCGGCATGTAGACGATGACGCGGTCGCCCTTGGCCACGCCGCGCGCCGCCAGCGCGCCGGCCAGCCGCGCCACGCGGTCCAGCAGCTCGGCATAGGTGAAGCGCGCGGCGCGGCCGGTGATCGGGCTGTCCCAGATCAGCGCCGCCTGCGCGCCGCGCCCGGCGCCGACATGCCGGTCGAGCGCGTTCCAGCAGGTGTTCAGGCGGCCATCGGGGAACCAGCGGCCGTAGACGCCCATGCCCGGATCGAAGACGGTCGCGGGCGGCGTCGCCCATTCCAGCCGTTCCGCCGCGCGGCGCCAGAAGGCGTCGGGGTCGGCCCGCCAGGCGGCATAGACCTCGTCGTAGCGGCTCGCGCCGGTGCTGCCGTCCATCTGCTGCCCTCCTCCCCCGGCGCGCGACGTCATTTCCGCTGTCCCGCGCGCCGCAATGTGCCATCATCCGCCGCATGACGGGAGGTCTCCGCAACGCGTGGGCGTCGCTGCTGGCCTCCCTCTCGGTGGAGGACCAGGCGCCGCCGCCTGCGCCGCTGCCGCCCGGGCCGCCCGAACAGCAGAGCTTCGTGGTCTTCGACCTGGAGACGACCGGCCTGCACCCCAGCCAGGGCGACGCCATCCTGCAGATCGGCGCGGTTCGCATCGAGGCCGGGGCGGAGAGCGCGGCATTCGACAGCTTCGCCAACCCGCTGCGCCCGATCCCCGCCGCCTCCACCCGCTACCACGGGATCACGGATGCGATGGTGGCCGAGGCGCCGACGGTGCCGCAGGCGCTCGCGGCGTTCCGGGACTTCGCCGCGGGCGCGGTGCTGGTCGCGCACAACGCCGCCTTCGACCTGACGGCGCTGCGCGCCGCGGCGCGGGACGGCGCGCCGCGGCTCGACAACCCGGCGATGTGCTCGATGATGCTGGCCCATTGGCTGGACCCGCGGGAGCCGGACGTGACGCTCGACGGGCTGTGCGGACGGCGCGGCATCGTGATCGCGGGGCGGCACCGGGCGCTCGGCGATGCGCGCGCCACGGCGGCGCTGTGGATGCAGCTGCTGGCGCGGGCTTCCGCGCGCGGCGTCGCGGACCTCGCCGACCTCGCCGCGCGCAGCCGCATGGCGGAGCGCATCGCCCGGCAGGCGCAGCACTTCTAGGTCGGCGCGGCGCCGGCTCACCACACGCGCCCGGCGGCGTCGGCGAAGGTCGTGCGGGCGAAGCCGCGCACGGCGCGCAGCGCCTCCTTCAACCGCTGCCGGGCGTCGGGCGGCAGCGCCGCGGTGTCCACCAGGCTGCCGGGCACGCCGCCGGCGCCGAGATCCGCCAGCTGCTGGCGCAGCAGCGCGTCGAGCAGCGTCGCGAAGGCCAGCCGAAGCCGCCGCGCCTCCTCGGCCGAGAGCGCGCCGGCGGCGGCGAGCCCGGCGAGACGCGCGGGCGTGCCGGTTTCCGCGATGCCGGCGCGCAGCGCCGCGACGCGCGCGGCGGCGACCAGCGGCATCAGCCCGTGCAGCTTGAGGTCGGTGCGCGTGCCGGGCCCGGGCTCGTCGTCGGCGAAGCCGCCGAACAGCGTGAGCCCGACGCCGATGCGCGAATCCTGCGCCGCCAGCGCGGCCAGCAGCGCCGGCTGCCGGGCCAGGATGGCCGACAGCGTGGCGCGCAGCGCCTGCGCCGGCGCGGGATCGCCCCAGCCCGCGCGGAAGTCGAAGGCGATGTCGGCGAAGAGCAGCGCCGCGCCGCTGCGGCGCTGGGCCCAGATCCCGAACTGCGCCGCCCATTGCGCTGCCGTCTTGCGCCACAGCGGGTTCATCGCCATCACCCCGCCCTTGCAGAGCGGGAAGCCGGCGGCATCCAGCGCGCGGCACCAGGCCTCGGCCACGCGGCGGAACCAGGCATCCACCGCCGCGTGGTCGGCATCCGGGTGGTCGGCCAGGATGAAGCCATTGTCCTGGTCCGGCCGCAGCAGCGATTCGCCGCGGCCGAGGCTGCCCATCAGCAGCATGGTGAAGGGCACCGGCGGCGGCGCGTCCTGCCCGGCCAGAACGCGGTTCAGCACGCGGCGGTGCAGGTCGGCGTTGATGCCGCTGACCAGGCCGACCACCTCCTCGGCGGCCAGCCCCTCGGCCAGCAGCGCGGTGGCGACGCCCGCCTGGGCGCGCTTGACCGCGGCATCCTCGCCGTCGAGCGCATCGAGATGCGTCAGCAGCCGGCCGGAGGCCGCCGCCATTGCCGCATCCCGCGCCAGCAGGCCGATGCAGCGCCCGTCCTCGTCCAGCACCGGCATGTGCCGCAGGCCCCGCGCGCGCAGCAGCGCGATGGCGCGCCACAGCCCGTCGCCGGCCGCGCAGGCGGCAACCGGGACGGTCATGGCGGCGGCGAGCGGATCCTCCGGCCCGAGGCGGAAGGCGACGCGGCGGGCGACGTCGCGCTCGGTCAGGATGCCGAGGGGTCGGCCAGCCCCGTCCACCGCCAGCACGCAGGAGGCGCCGGCCGCCGCCATCGCCGCCAGCGCGTCGCGCAGCGGCGCCGAGGGCGGCAGGGCGGGCGGCGGCGGCGCCATGGCGCGCGCGACGGCATGGACCAGGGCGGCGGCCGGGCTTTCCATGCGCGCAGCATCGCATGGCCGGCGGCGGCGCGACTTGATGCCGCGCAAGATGCGCCCGGCCGCAGGGGACGGGGACGAACGGCAAAGGGCGCCGGGGTCTCCCCCGGCGCCCTTCCTGCCGCCGCGCCCGATTCGGGCGCGGCGGTGGCTGGCCTCGCGACCCGGTCCGGACCTGCGGTCCTCGGGGCGATCAGGCCTCCGCGCGGCGGCGCGCGGCGGCGGCGGCGTTCGCGTTCGCCTGGTCGTCCTCGGCGAAGATGTCGCGGTCCTTGGTCTCGGGGATCATGAAGGTCCCGATCACCACGGTCGCCAGCGCGATCACCACCGGGTACCAGAGGCCGTAGTAGACGTCGCCGGTCTGCGCGATCATCGCGAAGGCCGTCGCCGGCATCAGCCCGCCGAACCAGCCATTGCCGATGTGGTAGGGCAGCGACATCGAGGTGTAGCGGATCCGCGTCGGGAACAGTTCCACAAGCGCGGCCGCGATCGGGCCGTAGACCATGGTGACGTAGACCACCAGCAGGGTCAGCGCGCCGATCAGCAGCAGCACGCGGCCGCTGGCGATGTCGACGGGGTTGTTCATCTTCACGACCGTCGGGTTGGACGCCGCGGGGTAGCCCGCCGCGGTGACGGCAGCGCCCAGCGCCTGGGCGAAGTTGGGCTGGGTGGTCGAGACCTGCTGGTCGCCGACGCGGATGACCGCGTCGCGCTGGCCGGGCGCGTCCACCACCGAGTAGTTCACCGACAGCCGCGCCAGCGCCGCCTTGGCGATGTCGCAGGGCTGCGTGAACTTGGCCGTGCCCGTCGGGTTGAACTGGAAGGAGCAGGAGGACTTGTCCACCGTCACGGTGGAGACGATGGTCTCGTGCGCCTGCGTCAGCGCCGGGTTGGCCTGCGCGCTGATGAAGTGGAACAGCGGGAAGTAGGTCAGCGCGGCGACCAGGCAGCCGCCCAGGATGATCGGCTTGCGGCCGATCTTGTCGGACAGCCAGCCGAAGAAGATGAAGCCGCCCGAGCCGACCAGCAGCGACCAGGCGATCAGCATGTTGGTGGTGAAGCCGTCCACCTTCAGCACCTGGCCGAGGAAGAACAGCGCGTAGAACTGGCCGGTGTACCACACCACCGCCTGGCCCATGACGAGGCCGAGCAGCGCGAACAGCGCGATGCGCGCGTTCTTCCACTGGCCGAAGGCCTCGCTGATCGGCGC
>JAIYDD010000048.1 GCA_027487675.1 Acetobacteraceae bacterium
CCCCCCGCGCCCGGCCCCGTCGCGCGCCCGGCCGCGGCGCTGCCCGCCGGCCCGGCCGCGACCAAGATGATGGCGGAGGCGAATGTCTCCGCCCAGCAGCTCGGCGCCGGGTCCGGCAAGGATGGCCGCGTGACGAAGGGCGACGTGCTCGCCTTCCTGTCCAAGCCCGCGGCAGCGCCTGCCGCAGCCCCCGCCGCGCCGAAGGCCGCGCGCGCGCTGGAAGGCGGGGAGGAGCGCGTGAAGATGACGCGCCTTCGCCAGACCATCGCGCGGCGCCTGAAGGAAGCCCAGAACACCGCCGCGATGCTGACCACCTTCAACGAGGTGGACATGGGCGCGGTGATGGCGCTGCGGAACGAATACAAGGACGTCTTCGAGAAGCGCCACGGCGTGAAGCTCGGCTTCATGAGCTTCTTCGTGAAGGCCTGCGTCGCCGCGCTGAAGGAATACCCCGCGGTGAACGCGGAGATCGACGGCGACGAGATCATCTACAAGAACTTCGTCCACATGGGCATCGCGGTCGGCGGGCCCTCCGGCCTGGTCGTGCCGGTGCTGCGGAACGCGGACGACATGTCCTTCGCCGCGATCGAGAAGGCGATCGGCGCCTTCGGCAAGAAGGCGCGCGACGGTGCGCTGAAGCTGGACGAGCTTTCGGGTGGCAGCTTCACCATCACCAATGGCGGCATCTACGGGTCGCTGATGTCCACGCCGATCCTGAACCCGCCGCAGTCCGGCATCCTGGGCATGCACAAGATCCAGGACCGCCCGATGGTGGTCGGCGGCAAGATCGAGGCGCGGCCGATGATGTACATCGCGCTGTCCTACGACCACCGCATCGTGGACGGAAAGGAAGCGGTGTCCTTCCTGGTGCGGGTGAAGGAAGCGATCGAGGATCCGCGGCGGCTGATGCTGGACGTGTGATCCGCAGCGCATCGCGGCGCCTGCACCGGGGCGGGGGGGCAACCCTCCGCCCCGCGCATTTTCCGCTTCCCTTCCGCACTCGCTTTCGCGTACACGCCTCGGCCGGTGGCGGAAATTGTTCCGTCGCCATGATCGTGTGTCCCATGCCGTCGAACGCGCGCCTCGCCGTCGTCGCCTGCGGACCGGTCCTGCAAGCGCAGGATCGGGTCGTCGGCGCGCGACCCGGATGCGCCGGCAAGCGCGGGCGGTTAGCCGCCTTCGCCTGACACACGCGGCGGCGCCGTCGCGCCGCTTTCTCCCCAAGGACCAGACATCGCAGGAGTACGGACCATGCGTCCCTCCGACCCGCTGGAGGCGCGTGCGCGCGCGCTGGCCATGGCGGCCGGCACCGATCCCGACACGCGCATCCCCAACCCGCTCAAGCCCGGCAAGACCATGCCGGCCTGGACCGGATTCCGCGACGCCGCGCGCGAAGCCGCGCAGGCCGAGCGGATCGCGCAGGCCGTCGCCCCCGCCGATGCGCAGCCGGCCGCCTATCGCGACGCGCCGCTCGCGGTCTTCGGCACGCATGAGCCGAACACGCTCGGCCAGATGCGCAACTGCATGGGGGTGGGGAACGTGGTCGCCGGCGTGCTCTGCGCGGACGGGCATCTCGGCTATGCGCAGCCGGTGGGCGGCGTCATCGCCTATGAAGGCCAGGTCAGCATCTCCGGCGTCGGCTTCGACATCGGCTGCGGCAACATGGCGGTGCGCCTCGACACGCCCTTCGCGGCGGTGCGCGACCGCGTGCCGCAGATCCTGGGCGACATCCGCCGCGCCATCTCCTTCGGCGTGGGTCGCGCCAATGCGGAGCGCGTCGAGCATCCGCTGCTCGACGACGAGGAGGCCTGGGCGGCGTCCGGCATGGCGGAGTACCGGCAGAAGGCGGCGGCGCAGCTCGGCACGGTGGGCAGCGGCAACCACTATGTGGACCTGTTCGAGGACGAGGCCGGCTTCGTCTGGATCGGCGTGCATTTCGGCAGCCGCGGCCTGGGGCACAGCAGCGCCACGCGCTACCTGAAGGCGGCCGGCGGGAAGGACGGCATGCATGTGCCGCCCGCGGTGGTGGAGGAGGCGTCGGAGCTCGGCGCCCGCTACATCGCCGCGATGCAGCTCGCCGGCCGCTACGCGCAGGCCGGGCGCGAATGGGTGGTGGAACGCGTGCGCGCGATCCTCGGCGGCGCGGTGACCGAGACCGTGCACAACCACCACAACTATGCCTGGAAGGAGAGGCATGGCGACCGTGAGCTGTGGGTGGTGCGCAAGGGCGCGACGCCGGCCTTCCCCGGCCAGCGCGGCTTCGTCGGCGGCTCGATGGGCGATGATGCGGTGATCCTGGAGGGTGTGGACAGCGAGGCGTCGCGTGCCGCGCTGTTCTCCACCATCCACGGCGCCGGCCGCGTCTTCGGCCGGAAGGAGGCGCTGCGGCGCTTCAGCCGCGCGGAGATGGAGGCGTGGCTCGCGCGGCGTGGCGTGATGCTTTCGGGTGGCGACCTGGACGAAAGCCCGATGGCCTATCGCCGCCTGCCCGATGTGGTGGCCGCGCATGAAGGCACGGTGCGCGTCCTGCATCGCCTGCGTCCCTTCGCCGTGGCGATGGCCGGCGCGGGGGATTTCGACCCCTTCAAGGACTGACTGCCAGCCCCCGGGTTCCAAGGGCCTTTCGGCCCTTGGCATGGGGGTATCGGGGGAACGGAGTTCCCCCGGGCCACCCGTACTATGCTTTCCTGGTCCCGCCACTCCAAGGAGCCGCCGTCCATGCATCGCCGCGACATCGCCGCCTCCGCCGCGCTCGGCCTCATGGCCGCGCAGTTCGCCCGTCCTGCTGCCGCGCAGGCGCCGTCCGAGATCCTGGCGCGTCTTCTCGGCGGCGCCATCACCGACGTGCCCGGCGTGAAGGTCGGCCATTTCACCGATCCGCGCCGCCCCACCGGCTGCACCGCGATCCTGACGGAGGAGGGCGCGGTGGGCGGCGTCGATGTGCGCGGCGCCGCGCCGGGCACGCGGGAGACGGATCTGCTCGATCCCTCCAACCTGGTGGAGCGGGTGCATGGCGTGCTGCTTTCCGGCGGCTCCGCCTTCGGGCTGGAAGCCGCGACGGGCGCGGTGCGGTTCCTGGAGGAACGCGGCATCGGCTTCCCCGCCGGCCCCGCGCGGGTGCCGATCGTGCCGGCGGCCATCCTGTTCGACCTCGGCATGGGGGATCACCGCATCCGCCCCGATGCCGCGGCGGGGCATGCCGCCTGCGCCGCCGCCACCGACCAGCCGCCGGAGGAAGGCAGTGTCGGCGCCGGGGCGGGGGCGACGGTCGGCAAGCTGTTCGGCCTGCCGCGGGGGATGAAGGGCGGCATCGGCACGGCCTCGGCGCGGGTGGGTCGGGTGACGCTCGGCGCCATCGTCGCGGTGAATGCGGTGGGCGACGTGGTGGACACGACGACCGGCGCGGTGGTGGCCGGCGCGCGGAATGCGCCGGATGGCCGGCAGCGCATCGGTGCCGCGGCCAGCGTGATGCGCGGCGAATTGCCCGCGTCGCTGCAGCCCGGCATGGCGACGACCATCGGCGTGATCGCGACCGATGCGCAGCTGAGCAAGGCGCAGGCGCGGCGCCTGGCGCAGGTCGCGCATGACGGGCTGGCGCGCAGCATCACGCCCGTGCACACGATGTGGGACGGCGACACGATCTTCGCGCTGTCCACCGGCCGCAGCGGCTTGGCGGGCAACATGATGGCGCTGTCGGTGATGGCCGCCGAGGTGATGGCGGCGGCCGTGCTGCGCGCCGTGCTGCGGGCGCGGGCGGTCTCGGGCGCCGGCGTGCCGGTGCTGCCGGCGGCGGCGGAGCTGGGCTGAGCGCGCCGGCCATGGCGGCAAGCCGGGCGGCGCCCTACATCGCGCGGGTGCCAGGGTCCGACCGATGCTGCGACTGACCGAACTCAAGCTGCCGCTGACGCACCCCGAGGGCGCGGTGGAAGCCGCCCTGCTGGCCCGGCTCGGCCTGCGCAAGGCCGAGCTGCGGTCCTTCGCCGTGGCCCGCCGTGCCTGGGATGCGCGGAAGCGCTCCGCCATCGAGCTGGTCTACACGGTCGATTTCGAGGTGGCGGACGAGGCCGCGCTGCTGCGCCGCGCCGCGCGGGACAAGGTGCTCGCCCGCACGCTGGCCCGCACGCCCGACAGCTCCTACCGCCAGGTGGCGCGCGCGCCGGCCAGTCTGCCGAAGCGCCCGGTGGTGATCGGCACCGGTCCCTGCGGCATCTTCGCCGCGCTGATCCTGGCGGAGATGGGCTTCCGCCCGATCATCCTGGAACGCGGCAAGGTGGTGCGGGAACGCACCAAGGACACCTGGGCGCTGTGGCGCCGCAACGTGCTGACGCCCGAGAGCAACGTGCAGTTCGGCGAGGGCGGCGCCGGCACCTTCTCCGACGGCAAGCTCTGGTCGGGCATCAAGGACCCGCAGCATCTCGGCCGGAAGGTGCTGACGGAATTCGTCGAAGCCGGCGCACCCGAAGAAATCCTCTGGGTCGCCAAGCCGCATGTCGGCACCTTCCGGCTGGTGCAGATGGTGGAGAGCATGCGCGCCAAGATCGAGGCGCTGGGCGGCGAATACCGCTTCGGCACGCGCGTGACCGACTTCGTCATCGAGACGGGGCGCGACGGCATCCGCCGCCTGCGTGGCGTGGTGACGGAAGGCGGCGGCACGATCGAGACCGACCATGTCGTGCTCGCCATCGGCCATTCCTCGCGCGACACCTTCGCGACGCTGCATGCGCGCGGCGTCTTCGTGGAGGCCAAGCCCTTCTCGATCGGCGTGCGGATCGAGCATCCGCAATCCATCATCGACCGCGCGCGCTTCGGCGAGTTCGCGAAGCACCCGATCCTGGGCGCGGCCGACTACAAGCTGGTGCATCACGGCCGCAACGGCCGCAGCGTCTATTCCTTCTGCATGTGCCCGGGCGGGACGGTGGTGGCGGCGGCCAGCGAGCCGGGGCGCCTCGTCACCAACGGGATGAGCCAGTATTCGCGCGCCGAGCGGAACGCGAATGCCGGCATCGTGGTGGGCATCACGCCGGAACAGGATTTTCCCGGCCATCCGCTGGCCGGCGTCGACTTCCAGCGCCATTGGGAAGAGAAGGCGTTCTGCGCCGGCGGGTCGGACTACCGCGCGCCGGCACAGCGCGTGGGCGATTTCCTGGCCGGCCGGCCCTCCACCGGGCTCGGCGCGGTGGTGCCGTCCTACAAGCCGGGCGTGACGCCGACCGACCTCGCGCTCTGCCTGCCGGATTTCGCGGTGGCCGCGATGCGGGAAGCGCTGCCCGCCTTCGGCCGGCAGATCCGCGGCTTCGACATGGAGGACGCGGTGATGACCGGGGTGGAGACGCGCACCTCGTCGCCCATCCGCATCCGGCGGGACGGGGCGTTCCGCAGCGTCAACACGCTGGGGCTCTATCCGGCGGGCGAAGGCGCGGGCTATGCGGGCGGCATCTTCTCCGCCGGGGTGGACGGGATCCGGGTGGCGGAGGCGGTGGCGCGCGACATGGCCGGGCTCGGCGCGGCGGCGGCCTGACGGCGGCTCAGCCGACCTCCCCGTAGTCTGGCCGCGGCGGCAGGCCGCGCCAGAGCGAGGCGTCCAGCCGGTCCGCGGTGCCGGCGATCTGCGCGGCGGCCACCGGGTGCCCGGCATCGAGGGCGACCACGGCCAGGCGGCGGAGCTCGACGACCACCTCGCGCAGCGTGCGCTGGTCCATCCCCGGCAGGGCCGGGGAGGTGGCGAGCGGGTCCGACAAGGCCATGGGCCGCGTGTCTCCTCCGGCGTCTCGACGCGCAGGGCATCATGCCACGCGTCGGGTCTGGCGCGGTGCAACAAATCTCTGGCGGGGCGGCGGGCGGCGAGATGCCCCTTGCATTCGCCGCACCAGAACATATCATGAACTTGTGTCGTTCGCCCCGAACCCCCCACCCGCCATGGTTGCCCGCCAGACGCTGGACCTGCGCCAGAAGCTCGAGATCCTGGCCGATGCCGCGAAATACGACGCCTCCTGCGCCTCTTCCGGCACGGCGAAGCGGGATTCGACGCGCGGCGGGCTGGGCAGCACCGAAGGATCGGGCATCTGCCATGCCTATGCGCCGGACGGGCGCTGCATCTCGCTGCTCAAGATCCTGCTGACCAATGCCTGCGTCTTCGACTGCGCCTATTGCGTGAACCGCGCGACCAGCAACGTCCGACGCGCCCGCTTCACGGTGGCGGAGGTCGTGCAGCTGACGCTCGACTTCTACCGCCGCAACGCGATCGAGGGGCTGTTCCTGTCCTCCGGCATCATCCGCTCGCCGGACTACACGATGGAGCAGCTGGTGCGGGTGGCGCGCACGCTGCGGGAGGATCACGGCTTCCACGGCTACATCCACCTCAAGACCATCCCCGACGCGGCGCCGGAGCTGGTGGCGGAGGCCGGGCGCTGGGCCGACCGGCTCTCGATCAACGTGGAGCTGCCGCAGGCCGACAGCCTGAAGGCGCTGGCACCGGAGAAGGATTTTTCCGCCATCCGCCGCGCCATGGGCGGGCTGCGCGCCCGGATCGAGGATGCCGAGGACGCCCGGAAGACCGCCCGCCGCGCGAAGGCCCCGCGCTTCGCCCCGGCCGGGCAGAGCACGCAGATGATCGTCGGCGCCGATGCCGCGGACGACGCGACCATCCTGGGCACGGCGACGGACCTCTATGCCGGCTACCGGCTGCGGCGCGTCTACTACTCGGCCTATTCGCCGATCCCCGACGCGTCGCGCATGCTGCCGCCCATCGCGCCGCCGCTGGTGCGCGAACACCGGCTCTACCAGGCCGACTGGCTGCTGCGCTTCTACGGTTTTTCGCGCGAGGAGATCGTGGCGGGCGGCCAGGGCGGGATGCTCGACCTGGAGCTCGATCCCAAGACCGCCTGGGCGCTGCGCCACCGCGGCGACTTCCCGGTGGACCTGAACGCCGCCCCGCGGGAGAGGCTGCTGCGCGTCCCCGGCCTGGGGGCGAAGACGGTGGACCGGCTGCTCTCCGCCCGGCGCCACGGGGCGATCCGCGCGGCGGATTTGGCGCGGCTGCGGGTCAGCCTGGGCAAGGTGCTGCCCTTCGTGGTCACCGCCGACCACCGGCCGCGCGGGCTGGATGGCGCGGGGCTGCGCGGCCTGCTCGTGCCGGCCACCGCCTTCGCCGCCGCCGCGCGGCCGGCGCAGCTGTCGCTGTTCTGACGGAGGGCCGGGCGGATGGGCGTGGCGATCGTGCTGCCGGGCCCGGCGGATTTCACCGCCTGGCGCAACGCGGCGCGCGGGCTGGTCGCGGCCGGCATCGCGCCGGAACAGGCGGAATGGCGCGTGACCGGCGACAATCCGGGCCTCTTCGCCGCGGGGCCGCCGCCCAATGCCACCCCGGCCGGCGCCTTCCGCGTGCCGCGCGCCTTCCTGGAACTGGCCGAGATCGCGATCCGCCACCGCGACGGCGAACGCTTCGCGCTGCTCTACCGCGCGCTGTGGCGCGTGACGCAGGGCGAGCCGGCGCTGATGCAGGTGGCGACCGACCCCGACATCGTGCGCCTGACCGCCATGGCCAAGGCGGTGCGCCGCGACGCGCACAAGATGCACGCCTTCGTCCGCTTCCGGCAGGTGGAGACCGAGGCCGGCATCCGTCACGTCGCCTGGTTCGAGCCCGAGCACCACATCGAGGAAGCCGAGGCCGGCTTCTTCGTCCGCCGCTTCGCCGCGCTGCGCTGGTCCATCGTGACGCCGCGCCGGTCGGTCCACTGGGACGGGCAGGAGATCGCTTTCGGCCCCGGCGGCAGCCGCGCCGAGGTGCCGCCGGACGATGCGGTGGAGCCGCTCTGGCGCGCCTACTACGCCGCGATCTTCAACCCCGCCCGCCTGAAGCCCGGCGCGATGCGGGCCGAGATGCCGCGCAAGTACTGGCGCAACATGCCGGAGACCGCCGAGATCCCGCGCCTGATGGCCGAGGCCCCACGGCGGGTGGCGGAGATGGTGGCGCGCGGCGGCGCCGCCCCCAACCCGCGCCCGCAGCGCATGCGCCCGCCCGCGCAGCCCGAAGCGCCCTCGGGCGTTGGGGAGGGCATGGACCTGCTCGACACGCATGCCGATCCCGAAGCGGCGCTCGCCGCCCTGCTGCGCGAGCTGGCGGCCCGCCCCGACCTGCCCGACTTCGCCCGCCGCGCCACCCAGCCGGTCTTCGGCGAGGGCCCGATCGGCGCACGGCTGATGTTCGTGGGCGAGCAGCCCGGCGACGAGGAGGACATCCAGGGCCGGCCCTTCGTCGGCCCGGCCGGACGCCTGTTCGACCGCGCCCTGGCCGAGGCCGGCGTGCCGCGGGACGAGGCCTACGTCACCAATGCGGTGAAGCACTTCAAGTTCACCCCCACCGGCAAGCGCCGCCTGCACCAGTCGCCCGATGCCGGCGACATCGCCCATTACCGCCCCTTCCTGCTGCGCGAGGTGGGGCTGGTGCGCCCGCGGCTGCTCGTGGCGCTGGGCGCGACCGCGCTCCGGGCGCTGACCGGCAAGGCGCTGCGGGTGATGAAGACGCGGGGGACGGTGATCGACGGGCCGGAGGGGCTGCCGCTCTTCGCCACCGTCCATCCGAGCTTCCTGCTGCGCGTGCCGGACCAGGATGCGCAGGCGCGCGAATACGCCCGCTTCGTGGAGGACCTGCGGACGGCCGCGGCGCGGGCGTGAAGGGGTGCGCTTGACCGGCCGCGAGGCAGCCCGATAGGCTGGGCATAACGGAACGTCGTTCTAGCAAACAGAATTCTCGCCCTTCCTCGACCACGCCCCGGACCGCCGCCGCCATGACCGACCTGCCCGCAAGCGTCGAGATCCGCGAGGAAGGCCCGCGCGAAGGCTTCCAGATCGAGCCCGGCCCGATCCCGACCGACCGCAAGGTGGCGCTGATCCAGGCGCTGGCCGCCACCGGCCTCCGGCAGATCCAGGTCGCGTCCTTCGTCTCGGCGAAGCTCGTGCCGGGCTGGGCGGATGCCGAGGCCGTGCTCGGCGCCATCGCCCCGCCGCCGGGCGTCGCCTTCACCGCGCTGTGGTTCAACGCGGCGGGACTTTCGCGGGCGCTGGCCTTCCGCGACCGGCTGAGCCTCCGCGGCTCGATCTCCTTCGCGGCTTCGGAGGCCTTCTCGCGGAAGAACCTGAACCGCGACCGGGCGGGGCAGATGGAGGCGATGCGGGCGCTGACGGCCGCCCACCAGGCGGCCGGCGTCGCGGTGACGCGCATCGGCATCCAGGCCGCCTTCGGCTGCAACTACCAGAGCGACATCGCCCCGGCGCTCGCCGTGCAGGCGGTGGCGGACGGGCTGGCCATCGCCGCGGAGGCGGGCGCGGCGATCACCGAGGTGACGTTGGCCGATACCATGGGCTGGGCGACGCCGCCGCGCATCGCGCGCACGGTGGGCGCAGTGCGCGAGCGCTGGCCGGAGCTGCCGCTGGCGCTACACCTGCACGACACGCGCGGCCTCGGCATCGCCAATGCCGCCGCCGGGCTCGGGCTGGGCGTCGCGCGCTACGACACCACGGTGGGGGGGCTGGGGGGCTGCCCCTTCGCAGGCCAGCCGGGGGCGCCCGGGAACATCTGCACCGAGGAGCTGGTGCTGCTCTGCGCCGAGATGGGGATCGCGACCGGCATCGACCTCGACGCGCTGATCGCGGCCGGCCACCTGGCGGAGGAGGTGGTCGGCCACCGCCTGCCGAGCGCGCTGCTGCGCTCCGGCACGCTGGACGCCTTCCGTCGGCGCATCACGGCGGGCTGAGGGGCGGGGCGCGCCGACCGGCGGCGCGGGGCGGGCGCAGCCGGCCGCGCCCTGCGGCGGCGCGCGCCCGGTGCCCGGCCCCGCCGCTTCAAGCCGCCGCGAGCCCATGGGGGTGGATGCGGCGCCGCCGGCCGATGATGCGGCGCGGGATGCGCTTGCCAGACCGGCCGCGACGGGCCAATCCTGGGGTGGCCGGGATTGCCGGGCGGGTGCTGTCCCGCCGGGGCCGCGGCAGCTGCGCCGGAGGCGGAAGTGACCTACGTCGTCACCGAGAATTGCATCAAGTGCAAGTACATGGATTGCGTGGAAGTCTGTCCGGTGGACTGCTTCTACGTCGGCGAGAACATGCTGGTCATCCACCCGGACGAATGCATCGACTGCGGCGTCTGCGAGCCCGAATGCCCGGCCGAGGCGATCGTGCCGGATTCCGACGCCAAGGCCGGCGAATGGGTGGAGCTGAACCGCAGCTACGCCACGCAATGGCCGAACATCACCCGCAAGGGCGAAGCGCCGGACGATGCCGATGCCTGGAAGGACAAGCCGGGCAAGCGCGAGCTCTTCAGCCCGGAGCCGGGCAAGCCCTGAACACGTCTTCGCGCGGGCCCGGCCCCGCGACGGTCGCCAGGGCCGCCTTCGCGTGGCCGGCGGGCCGGCCGGGATCGGTCCGAACGCGACCGGCCGGTTGCGGCCGCCGCCAGGTCGCCCGGGGCGCGGGACCCCGGGCGCATCGGTTCCGCCTGCGGTCTTCCGTTCTGGCGCCGGCCGCAATTTTGCATTACAATATCAAGAGGATCGGGAGAACAGCGTCGCTCGGCGCGCGTTTCGGTCCGATTGGGACCTTGGCGAGCCCGGCTTGGGGCCGCGTCTCGACCTGAGCCGGGCCGCGGGCCCGCCAGGCGAGCCGCGGCGACCCTTTGGCGGTTGCTCCAGATGCGGGTGGCGTGATGAAGGCAAGCGCCGAGTCGAAGAGCGCCAGGAATTCCGCCGCCGCCGCGCGCGGCAAGCCGAAGGCCAAAGCCGCGGCGGCGACCGCGCCGCGCAAGGCGGCCCCGAAACCCGCCCCGCGCGGCACGGGCGGAAAGCCGTCCGCGGCGACCGCGAAGCCGGCAAAGGCCGCCGCGGCCCCGACGAAGGCTGCCGCGGCCAAGGCAAGGCCGGCCGCCAAGGCCGCCGCCGCCAGGCCCGCGGCGAAGGCGGCGTCACCCGGGAAGGCGGCCGCGCCGCCGAAGCCGGGCGCGGCCAAGGCGGCGCCCGCGAAGGCGACGCCGGCCGCGACCCTCTCCACCAGGCCGCCATCCGCCAAGGCCCCACCTTCGAAGGCGGCGGCGCCTGCCCAGGCGAAGCCGGGCGCCACCCGGCGCGCGCCCGCCAGGCCGGCCGGCGCGGGGGCGGGAAAGGCCCCGGGGCCGACCGCTGCCGCCGCCAAGGCGCCGCAGGCGAAGCCGGCCGCGCCCAAGCCTGGGGCTGCCAAGCCTGGGATGGCCGGTAGCGGGCAGGCGGCCTCGGCGATGGCCGCCAGCCCCGCTGCCCGCAAGCCGGCGCCGACCGGGGGGGAGCCCGGCCTGGGAAGGACGACCACCATCCCCGTGTCGCCGCCCGGGGTCGGCCCGCCCAAGGCCGGCGCCATGCCGGCCGAAGCGGCTCCGGCGCCTGCCGCCGGCGCGAAGACCACGGCGAAGCCCGCCGCCACCGTGCCGACGCCCGCCGCGGCCAAGCCAACGCCCGCCGCCGACGTCGCTACGCCCGCCGCGGCCAAGCCGACGCCCGCAGCCACCGTGCCGACGCCCACCGCGGCCAAGCCAGCGCCCGTCGCGACCAAGCCGACGCCCGCCGCCAGGCCAACGCTCGCCGCCGCCAGGCCGGCGGCCGCGGGCCCCGGGCAGCCGCAGGCGAGGCCGCCGGCGGTGGCGTCGCCCGCCGCGGCGGCACGGCCGGCCGATCCTGGCCGCGCAGCGCCCGCGGCATCCGCGCCGCCGCACGGGCCGGCGGAGGCACCGGCCCCGCCCAGGGCGCCGGCCGTGGAGTTCCGGGCGGGCGACCATGTCGTCTACCCGACCCACGGCGTCGGGCAGGTGCAGGGGATCGAGGACATGCCGGTGGCCGGCCTCTCCCTGAAGGTCATCATCGTGACCTTCGAGGAAAACCGCATGACGCTGCGCGTGCCGGTCAACAAGGCCGCCTCCTCCGGCCTGCGCAAGCTGGCCAGCCGCGAGGTGATCAACGAGGCGCTGGAGGTCCTGCGCGGCCGCGCCCGCATCAAGCGCACCATGTGGTCGCGCCGCGCGCAGGAATACGAGGCGAAGATCAACTCCGGCGACCCGCTGGCGATCGCCGAGGTGGTGCGCGACCTGCACCGCAACGCCGGCCAGCCGGACCAGTCCTTCTCGGAACGCCAGATCTACGAACAGGCGCTGGAGCGCCTGGCGGCGGAACTGGCGGCGATCGACGGCACCGACCGCGCCGCGGCGTCGGAGAAGCTGCACGGCGTGCTGAAATCGGCCTGACGCCGCCTGCCGGCCGGGCGGCAGGCAGGCGGACCGTGCCGGTGCACCCCGCTGCCGCCGGTTGACGGGCCGCGGCGCCCGCCACGGCGCCGGCGGGGCGGCTGCCCGGGTGCTGGCGGACGGCCTGGAAGAAACCCGCAAGAAAAAACCCCGGGGGTCGCCCCCCGGGGTCCGTCGCGGCCATGGCTGGCGGCCGGCTCACTCGCTGTTCTGGCGCACGCCCATGAACTGCAGCAGCAGCTGGAAGATGTTGACGAAGTTCAGGTAGAGCGACAGCGCGTCGAACACGCTGCGCTTGCCCGCCTCGTCGGAGCCTTCCGCATAGGCGTGCTCGATGTAGTCCGCCTTGATCCGCTGCGTGTCGTAGGCGGTGAGGCCGACGAAGACCACCACGCCGATCACGCTGATGGCGAACTGCAGCGCCGAGCTCTGCAGGAAGATGTTCACCAGCCCGGCGATCAGGATGCCGATCAGGCCCATGAACATGAACGCGCCGAGCTTCGTCAGGTCGGCCTTGGTGGTGTAGCCGTAGAGGCTGACCGCCGCGAACATCGCCGCCGTGATGAAGAACGTGCTGGCGATGGAGGCCGAGGTGTAGATCGCGAAGATGTTCGACAGCGACGCGCCCATCACCGCGCAGAACACCCAGAACAGGGCCTGCGCCGTGGTCTTGCTCATCCGGTTGATGCCGAAGGACAGGACCAGGATGAAGGCGAGCGGGGCGAACATCGCGACCCAGCCCAGGATGGTCGGCACCGTCGCGTTGCCGCGCGGCGTGCGGACGACCTGGTAGAACAGGCTGGCGATGTCCGGGTTGTGGGCGATCATGAAGGCGACGATGCCGGTCAGCAGGAGGCCGGAGGCCATCCAGTTGTAGACCCGGAGCATGTACGCCCGCAGCCCGGCGTCGAGCTGCGCGGCATCAACGGCCGCGGACCGCCCGAGGGGCTGCGTCCAGGCCGAGCCGCCAGTCTGGGAGCGGTTGTCGGGACCGAAAGCCATGGTGAGATCATCCTCCCGGCGGGGCGAGGGTGAAGGCGCCCCGGCGTTGTCGAGTATATGGAGCTTTGGTAATCCAGATCAACCCGCTCTGGTGGCCGCCGTGTCAGGTTCCGTCGGCAGGCACGCCCCACGCCGGCGCTTGCCAGGCCGGCTCGGTCGCCCGGGCGCCGGGCCCGCGGCGGCGAAACCCCGCCCTCGGCGTGTAGGGCAACCGGCGCCGCGCATCAACGCCCCCTGATTTCGCCCGGCTTTCCTCAGCCGACCGCAGGGCGCCCCGGCACCGCCCTCAGGCCGTGCCGGGCCAGTAGCCGCGATGCGGCGCCGCACCCTCCTCCTCCAGGCAGGGCCCGACAACCTCGACGGGCTCCGCCGCGGTGGCGAGCACGTCGCGGCAGGACATGGAAAGCCCGGCGGTGGCCGGGGTTGCGTTGCGCAGATGCAGGATCGCCGCGGCGGACAGCCCGTACACCACCCGCCCGAGACCGGTGTAGAACAGCGCGGCCGCGCACATGGCACAGGGCTCGCCGGACGAATAGACGGTGGCGCGGCGCAGCCTGGCCCGCGGGATCCGGGCATCGATGACCGCGGCGCAGGCGTTCATCTCGCTGTGCGCCAGCGTCCCCCCGCCGCCGCTGCCCTGGGTGGAGAGGCCTTCGGCGAGGATGGTGCCGTCCTCGGCCACGATCACCGCCGCGAAGGGCCGGTCGCCGCGCGCGCGCGCCTGCCCCGCCAGGCGATAGGCGTGGCGAAGATGGGCGGCGTCCAGCGGGGCGATGTCCTGTTCCATGGCGGCGGAGTGTAGGGCAGGTTTCAACCGCGCGATATCCGGGCGGGCGGGCGCCGGGCTGGAACCGGCCCGCGCTGTCGCCGGGCGAACCCCGCTCCGGCCCTGCCCGGCCCGGCGATCCGGGCGCCAGGCCCGGGATGGCCCGGCAATCCGCGCCCTTCGTCGTGCCCACCTGCGGCGCGCAGATCCGGGAGGATCGCGGCCTGGCAGGCTGCGGAAATTCGCCTCGGGAAGCAAAGGAAAAGGTCGAGGGGCTCCGCCCCTCGAGCACCCCGGCAGGAACCTGATGTTCCTGCACCTCCCCTTAAGTATTGATATATCTTGTTAAATTTCGGGAAGGTCCAGGAAACTCAGTTTCCTGGCGGGTGGGTGCGGGAGGGCAGCGCCCTCCCGCTGCATTCGTCCGCCGCCGAATTTCCGCAGCCTGCTAGTCCTCGGCGTCGAACAGCGGCAGCGCGGCGGGCGCGGCGGCGCGGCGGGGCGGCGCGCGGCGCGCGGCTTCGGCGCGCAGGCGCAGCAGCTCGTCCAGCAGCCGGTCCATGGTCTGCCACAGCGGCTCCTCGGCGCGGCGCTCGGCCAGCACCAGGCGGTGCGCGGCGAGCGTGACGTTCAGCGTCCCGCGCGTGGTCTCGGGGCGCGGCGAGCGCATCTGCACCAGCGCCTTCTCCACCTCGGGGAGCTCTACGCCGAAGCGGGCGGCGATCGCCTCCGGCGCCTCGCCGCGGCGTCGCAGGGCGCGGGCCTTGGCGGCTTCCTCGGGGGTCAGCGCGATCTGCGGGCGGAGTGCGGCGGTGGTGCGCGACATCTCGCCCGATCCGGCACCGGGCGGCTTTCCCTTGAACTCCATGGCCTTGGTGTCCTCGCGCAGCCTTGCACGGAAGACGTGGGAACCGGGGCGGCGGTTTCACTCCCCCCGCAGCGCCGCCCCGGCGGCCAGCGGCGCCAGCGGCAGCGCGACGGCGAGCAGCGCGCCGAGCAGCAGGAGGTAGGGCCGCGGCTCCAGCCCCGCCGCCGCCGCCTCGATGCCCGCGGCGCCGAAGATCACCGCGGGGATCGCCAGCGGCAGCACCAGCAGCGGCAGCAGCACGCCGCCGCGGCGCGCGCCGAGCGTCAGCGCGGCACCCGCCGTGCCGAACAGCGACAGCACGGCGGTGGCCAGCGCCAGCGCCAGCACCGCCGCGCCCCAGGCCTCGATCGGCAGGTTCAGCATGGCGGCGGCCATCGGGGTGGCGACCAGCAGCGGCAGGCCGGTGGTCAGCCAGTGGCCGAGTGCCTTGGCCGCGGCCAGCGCCATCGGCGGCAGGCCCGACAGCAGCAGCTGGTCGAGCGAGCCGTCCTCCGCCTCCGCCCCGAACAGGCGATCGAGCGGCAGCAGCGCGGCCAGCAGGGCAGCGGCCAGCATGGCGCCCGGCGCGATGCGGGCCAGCGTCTCCGGCGCCGGGCCGATGCCGAAGGGGAAGAGCGCGCAGACAATGACGAAGAACAGCACCGCGGCCAGCGTGTCGGCGGGGTGGCGGGCGGCCAGTTGCAACTCGCGGCCCAGCACGGCGAGGAAGGCGGTCATGCGGGTGGGGCGCGATCCGGCTGCGGCCGCGATGCGCCACGGCCCGGGACGGCGGCGGCTGCGGCGGGACGCCGGGCGAGCGACGAGGCGGCCGTCACAGGCGCAGCTCCCCCGCATCCGGCAGCGGCAAGGGCAGGTGGGTGGCGGCCAGCACCGCGCCCCCGGCCGCGCGATGCGCCGCCAGCAGTAAGCCGAGCCGCGCGACGGAGGCCGCATCGAGCCCGACCGTCGGCTCGTCCAGCAGCCAGATCGGCGCCGGGGCCAGCGCCAGCCGCGCCAGCGCCAGCCGCCGCTTCTGGCCGGAGGACAGCACCCGCGCCGGCAGGTCCGCCAGTTCCGCCAGCCCGAGCGCGGCCAGTGCCGGCGCGACATCCCCGCCCCAGAGCCTGGCGTAGAAGCCGAGATTTTCCGCCGCCGTCAGCGCCGGTTTCAGGGCATCCCCATGGCCGAGGTAGCGCAGCCGGCTTGCATGGGCGACGCGGTCGGCCAGCGCGTCCTGCCCGTCCCACAGAAGCTGCCCCTCGGCGGCCGGGATCAGCCCGGCCAGCAGCCGCAGCAGGGACGACTTGCCCGCGCCGTTCGGCCCGACCAGCAGCAGCGCGCCGCCGGGGGCCAGCGTGAAGGACAGGCCGGCGAAGACCGCGCGTTCCCCCCTCCAGCAGGCGAGATCCCGCCCCTCCAGCATGTCACCCGCCCTGCCGTGCCGCGTATCGAACTGTGCCGGGCCCGCCACTGGCCTGCCCGCTTCCCCTGTGGTTTAAGCCTGTTGCCGCGGTGGCGGAAGCCGCGCGGCGCATCGTGCCTGGGTCGGCGGAAGGCGTCCGCTGAGGGCAGCAACCGGCCCGGGTGCCCAACAGTTGCCAATGCGCGACACGGGGATCCCGGACCATGCGGATGATCGGGCAGGACAGCCTGCAGACCCGCCGTAGCCTGACGGTGGACGGCAAGGAATACCATTACTTCAGCCTGCCCGAGGCGGCGAAGCAGATCGGCGACATCGCCCGCCTGCCCTTCGGCCTGAAGGTCCTGCTGGAGAACGTGCTGCGCTTCGAGGACGGGCGCAGCTACAGCGTGGACGACGCGAAGGCGATCGCCGGCTGGCTCGCCGAGGGACGTTCCACCAAGGAAGTCCCCTTCCGCCCCGCCCGCATCCTGCTGCAGGACTTCACCGGCGTGCCCGCGGTGGTGGACCTGGCCGCGATGCGCGACGCGCTGGCGAAGCTCGGCGGCGATCCGCGCAAGGTGAACCCGCTGGTGCCGGTCGATCTCGTCATCGACCACTCGGTCATGGTCGACTTCTCGGGCAGCAAGGACGCGCTGCAGAAGAACGTGGACGTGGAGTTCGAGCGCAACGGCGAGCGCTACGAGTTCCTCCGCTGGGGCCAAAGCGGCTTCGCGAATTTCCGCGTCGTGCCGCCGGGCACCGGCATCTGCCACCAGGTGAACCTGGAATACCTGGCGCAGGGCGTCTGGACCGCGCAGGACGGTCCCGACACCTACGCCTATCCGGACAGCTGCTACGGCACGGACAGCCACACGACGATGGTCAACGGCCTCGGCGTGCTCGGCTGGGGCGTGGGCGGGATCGAGGCGGAGGCGGCGATGCTCGGCCAGCCCATTGCCATGCTGATCCCCGACGTGATCGGCTTCAGGCTGACCGGACGCTTGCGCGAAGGCGTCACCGCCACCGACCTGGTTCTCACCGTGACCCAGATGCTCCGCAAGAAGGGCGTCGTCGGCAAGTTCGTCGAATTCTTCGGCCCCGGCCTCGATGACCTGCCGCTGGCGGACCGCGCCACCATCGGCAACATGGCCCCCGAATACGGCGCCACCTGCGGCCTGTTCCCGGTGGACAAGGTGACGCTGGACTACATGCGCCTGTCGGGCCGCGACGAGCACCGCCTGAAGCTGGTCGAGGCCTATTTCAAGGCGCAGGGCATGTGGCGCGA
>JAIYDD010000201.1 GCA_027487675.1 Acetobacteraceae bacterium
CGATATAATATTGCTCTCGGGTGGGATATTGTACCCCGAAAAGAAGTGCCGCCGGCACTCGTGCGAATCAACGGTGCGTGCCGAGCTTGCGTTCCCGAATAGCCGGACGGGCTCCTAGCCCGCCATCGTCAGAGGTGTGCAGACCGAAGGCGGGCATGACGAAGGGCGTGAATCGCCGGCCCAGGGAAGCTGGACCGGGGTTGGCCTGAGCACACTCAGGCCAACCCAGGTCTGGCGCGCCGCGCGGCCTCCGCCAGGCCGCCGCGCCGTGGCCGCCGGAGCGTCGTCCGGTCCCTGCCGGACGCGCAGACCCGGTCGCGGCCGCGACGGCCCGCCTTCCCCGAAGCGTGATCTTGGCGCCCCGGCGTGGGGGGACCAGATCGGCGGCATGAAAGCGCTTCTCCTGCTGCCCCTCGTGCTGGCCGCCTGCGCCCAGGGCCCGACGCTGGACCAGCGGCTTTCGACCTTCGTCGGACGTTCGGAGGGCGACCTTGTCGCGGCGCTCGGCGTGCCGGCGCGCACCTACGAGGCCGATGGCCGCCGCTTCCTGCAATTCGAGAACCGGCGCAGCATCGCCATCTCCCAGCCCGGGCTGCACCAGCCCTTCTTCTACGGGCCCTATGGACCGCGCTGGGGCTATGTGCCGGCGCCGCCCGCCTATGCCGTGGTCGGATGCGACGTGACTTTCGCCCTGCGCGAGGCGCGGGTGGAGAGCTTCTCCTATCGCGGCCAGGGCTGCTGATGTCGCCGGCGGCCCGCTTCCAGGCCGGACGGGATCGGCGAAGGCGCGATGCGTGCGGCGGGCAGCAGCGGGGCGCAGGACCGCGCGACGCGACCGAAGGGGGCGCCACACGCCGGTCGGACCGAATGGGCCCGGTCGGATGGTGCTGCCGGCGCCGACCGTCGGCGCTTCTGTCCGCGCGGATCGTGGTCTAGTCTGGCCGCCATGCGTCCCACCGCCCGGCTTGCCGCCACCGCCTGCCTGCTGATCGCCCTGCCGCTGGCCGAGGCCGCCGCCCAGGGTCAGGGGATCATCCGCCCGAACCAGCAGCCCGGGGCTGGCGCTGCCGCGCCCGCCCCGGCGCTGCCCGGCCTCGCCGGTCGGCGCACCCCGGCGCCGATCGAGGCCGAGCCGGGCGTGGCGCTGTCGCCCAACGCCGCCCTGTTCGACGCCATCACCCGCGGGGACCTGGCCGCGGCGCGCGATGCCGTGACGCGTGGCGCGAACCTGGAGGCGCGGAACGCGCTGGGGCTGACGCCGCTCGATGCCGCGGTGGACCAGGGGCGGCACGACATCGCCTTCTACCTGCTCTCGACCCGCGATCCCTCGCGCCCCGCCTCCCCGCCGCCGACGCCGGCGGATACCGAGCCCGCGCGCACCCAGGCCGGCGCGCTTCCCGCGACGCCAGCCCGCGCGCTTCCCGAAACGCCCACCCGCGCGGTTCCCGCGACGCCCACCCGCGCGGCTCCCGCGACGCCAGCCGCGGCGGAGCCCGCACCGTCGCGCAACGCGCGGCTCTGGTCGGGCGATGGCGGGACGCCGCGGCCGGAGATCGGCTTCCTGGGGTTCGATGCCGGCCGCCCGGCGGGCGCCGAGCCGGCCCGGCGCTGACCGGGGGCCGGCGGGCTTCAGCCGTCCGGCTCGATCAGCACGAGTTCCGTCCCGTCCTCCACCAGGTCGCCGGCGCGGCAGCGGATGGCGGCGACCCTGCCCTCCGCGGGAGCGGTGAGGCGCATCTGCACCTTCATCGCCTCCAGCACCAGCAGCACTGCGCCGCGCGCCACCGCATCGCCTTCCGCGACCATCAGCTGCAGCACGCGGCCGGGCATCGGGGCCAGCACGCGCCCGCCGGCCGATTCGCCGGTGCCGGACGGGGCGCGGGGGTCGAGGTGCCGCAGCTCCCATGTCGCGCCGGCCAGGACGACGGACAGCGTCCCGCCGTCGCGCAGCACGCGGGCGCGCCGGGCGACGCCGTCGAGGGTGAAGTTCAGTTCCTCGCCCGCCCAGGCGGTGCCCGTGACCTCGGCCGGGCCGCCCGGCAAGTCGAGCCGCAGCCTCGCCCCCAGATGCGCACGCATGGTCAGCGTCGCCTCGCCGTCCAGCAGCGCAAAATCCTGCCAGCCTTCGCCGTTGAGCCGCCAGGCCGTGGCAAAGCCCCAGGGCGAATGCGGGTCGGCCGCGTCAGGGTGGGGCGCGTCGTGCAGCAGGCGGAGCAGCGCGGCGGCAAGCGCCGCGCGCGGCGCCGCGCCGGCGGGCGCCAGCAGGGCATCGCCGTGGCGGGCGATGAAGCCGGTGTCGAGCCCGGCGGCGGCGAAACCCGGATGCGCGACGATGGCGCGCAGCAGCGGCAGGTTGCTGCGCGGGCCGGCGATGGCGGTGGCATCCAGCGCGCGGGCCAGGCGCCGCCGCGCCGCCTCGCGGTCCGGGCCATGGGCGATGACCTTGGCGACCATCGGGTCGTAGTGGATCGGGATCGCGTCGCCCTGGCGGACGCCGGCATCGACGCGAATGCCCTCGCCGGCCGGGAAGGCGAGGTGGGCAAGCCGGCCGACACTCGGGGCGAAGTCGCGGGTCGGGTCCTCGGCGTAGAGCCGCACCTCGATCGCGTGGCCGGTGATGGAGAGCTGGTCCTGGCGGAGCGGCAGGGGCTCGCCGGCGGCGACGCGGAGCTGCCATTCGACCAGGTCCTGGCCGGTGATCGCTTCGGTGACCGGGTGTTCGACCTGCAGGCGGGTGTTCATCTCCATGAAGTGGAAGGCGTCGCCCGGGTCGTCGTCGGCGACGCCGGCGTGGACATCTGCCGCCGCGCCGGCGTGGACACTTACCGCGACGCCAGCGTGGACACTTACCGCGACGCCGGCGTCGACACGTCCAGCGACGCCGGCGTCGACACGCCCCGCGACGCCGGCGTCGACGATGAACTCCACCGTGCCGGCGCCGACATAGCCGATCGCGCGGGCAGCGTCGCAGGCGGCCTTGCCCATCGCCGCGCGGCGTCCGGGCGTCATGCCGGGGGCGGGCGCTTCCTCGACCACCTTCTGGTGGCGCCGCTGGATGGAGCAGTCGCGCTCGAACAGGTGCACGACGTTGCCGTGGCTGTCGGCGAAGACCTGGATCTCGATGTGGCGCGGCTTCGTCAGGTAGCGTTCGAGCAGCAGCCGGTCGTCGCCGAAGGCGGCGCGGGCCTCGCCGCGCGCGAGGTCGAGCGCCGCGTCGAGTTCGCCGGCATCGCGCGCGACCTTCATGCCCTTGCCGCCGCCGCCGGCGCTGGCCTTGACCAGGATGGGGAAGCCGATGCGCGCGGCCTCGCGCCGCAGCGTCGCCTCCGACTGGTCCTCGCCGTGGTAGCCGGGCACGAGGGGGACGCCGGCCCGTTCCATCAGCGCCTTGGCGGCCGCCTTGCTGCCCATGGCACGGATCGCGGCGGGCGGCGGCCCGACGAAGGTGATGCCGGCCTCCGCGCAGGCCTCGGCGAAGTCGGCGTTCTCCGACAGGAAGCCGTAGCCGGGGTGGATGGCCTCGGCGCCGGTGGCGCGCGCCGCGGCGATGATGGCGGGGATGTCGAGGTAGCTCTCCCGCGCGGGGGCGGGGCCGATGCGGATGGCCGTGTCGGCCATCGCCACGTGCATCGCCTGCGCATCGGCGTCGGAGAAGACGGCGACGGTGCGCAGCCCCATCCGCCGCGCGGTGCGGATGACGCGGCAGGCGATCTCGCCGCGGTTCGCGACGAGGAGGGACGAGAAGCTCACGTCCGGAACACGCCGAAGCGCGCCTCCTCGCCCCGCCAGCCCGCCACAGGATTGTTCCGCGCGGCGGAGAGGCACAGCGCAAGCGTCATGCGCGTGTCCTCCGGCGCGATGACGCCATCGTCCCACAGCCGGGCGGAGGCGTAGTAGGGATTGCCCTGCGCCTCGTACTGCGCCTCGATCGGCGCCTTGAAGCGCGCCTCCTCCTCCGCCGGCCAGCTGCCGCCCTTCGCCTCGATCGCGTCGCGGCGGATCTGGGACAGCACGGACGCCGCCTGCGGCCCGCCCATCACGCTGATGCGCGCATTCGGCCACATGAACAGGAAGCGCGGCGAATAGGCGCGGCCGCACATGCCGTAATTGCCGGCGCCGAAGCTGCCGCCGACGATGACGGTGAATTTCGGCACGCGGGCGGTGGCGACCGCGGTGACCATCTTCGCGCCGTCCTTGGCGATGCCGCCGGCCTCGTATTTGCGGCCCACCATGAAGCCCGTGATGTTCTGCAGGAACAGGAGCGGGATGCCGCGCTGGTCGCACAGCTCGATGAAATGCGCGGCCTTCTGCGCGGATTCGGAAAACAGCACGCCGTTGTTGGCGACGATGCCGACCGCGTAGCCCCAGATGCGCGCGAAGCCGGTGACGACGGTGGTGCCGTAGAGCGGCTTGAACTCGTCCAGCTCGGACCCGTCCACGATGCGGGCGATCACCTCCCGCACGTCGTAGGGCTCGCGCAGGTCGGCGGGGATGACGCCGCCGATCTCGGCCGGCGGGTGCAGCGGCTCGCGCGCCGCGGCGGGCGCGTCCCAGCCCGCGGGTTTGGCGCGGTTCAGCCCCGCCACGATGCGCCGCGCGAGGCCGAGCGCATGCGCGTCGCTCTGGGCCATGTGGTCGGTCACGCCGGAGGTGCG
Organism: Acetobacteraceae bacterium; assembly: GCA_027487675.1. GTDB lineage: Bacteria > Pseudomonadota > Alphaproteobacteria > Acetobacterales > Acetobacteraceae > Falsiroseomonas. The sequence goes on from JAIYDD010000201.1 coordinate 4,656, forward strand.
GCTGTGCAGCTCCGCCCCGCCAAGTTCCTCGGCGGTGACGATCTCCCCGGTCGCGGCCTTCACCAGCGGCGGGCCGCCGAGGAAGATCGTGCCCTGGTTGCGGACGATGATCGCCTCGTCGCTCATCGCGGGGACATAGGCGCCGCCGGCCGTGCAGCTGCCCATCACCACGGCGACCTGCGGGATGCCCTTGGCCGACATGTTGGCCTGGTTGAAGAAGATCCGGCCGAAATGGTCGCGGTCGGGGAAGACCTCGTCCTGGTTCGGCAAATTCGCACCGCCGCTGTCGACCAGGTAGAGGCAGGGCAGGCGGTTCTGCTCCGCGATCTCCTGCGCGCGCAGGTGCTTCTTCACGGTCATCGGATAGTAGCTGCCGCCCTTCACCGTCGCGTCGTTGGCGACGATCACGCATTCGCGGCCGCAGACGCGGCCGATGCCGGTGACGATGCCGGCGGCGGGAATGTCCTCCCCGTACATGCCATGCGCGGCGAGCTGGCTGAATTCGAGGAAGGGCGAGGCCGGGTCGATCAGCGTGCGGATGCGCTCGCGCGGCAGCAGCTTGCCGCGGGAAAGGTGGCGGTCGCGCGCCGCCTGGCCGCCGCCCTCGCGCACCTTGTCCACCGCGGCGCGCAGCTGCGCGACGAGGTCCGCCATGCGCGCGGCATTGTCCCGGAAGGCGGCCGAGCGCGGATCGGCGGCGGTCGCTATCACGCCCATCGGCGCGTGCCAGCGCGTGTCGTCATGCGGCGCTCAACCCTCCCGCCGCGCAGTCCGGCACGGCGGGCGGGCGGCGTCAATGCGGGGGGCGCAAGCGGCCCCCGCCGGCGCTCAGCGCCAGTTGGCGCGCTGCATGATGCGCAGCGCCTCCGGGCTCAGCGCGGCCATGCGGGCGGCGTTCAGCGGGTCCTGCCGGAACTCGCCCAGGCCGCGCAGGAAGGGATGCACGGCGGCATCGGCGACGACGGGGTATTCCATGTTGCCCTCGGCGAAGATCGCCTGCGCCGGCGCGCTGCTGAGGTATTCCAGGAAGGCCTGCGCCGCGTCCCGGTTGGGCGCGGTGCGGACCACGCCGGCACCCGAGATGTTGACATGGGTGCCGCGGTCGCCCTGGTTCGGAAACAGCACGGCCATGCGGCTTGCGATCTCGCGGTCCTCGGCGCGGGCCGAGCGGTGCAGCAGGCCGAGATAATAGGTGTTGGAGATCGCGAGCCGCCCCTGGCCGGCCGCGACGGCGCGGATCTGGTCGGTGTCGCCGCCCTGCGGGGGGCGGGAGAGGTTGGCGGCGATGCCGCGCGCCCAGCCCTCCGTCGCCTCCGGCCCGTTGGCGGCCAGCACGCTGGCGGTCCAGCCGATGGAATAGATGTTGGAGGAGGAGCGGGTGGAGACCATCCCGCGCAGCTCCGGCTTCGCCAGGTCCTCGTAGCGCGCGACGCCGGCGGGCAGGCCCTGCGCGCGGTCGTACATCACGACGCGGGCGCGCATGGAGAAGCCGCACCAGTGGCCCTCCGGGTCGCGCAGATGGGCGGGGATGCGGCTGGCGAGGGTGGCGGAGCGGATGGGGGCGAGCACGCCGCTTTCCTGCGCACGAGCCAGGCGGCCTGCATCGACGGTGACCAGCACGTCGGCGGGGCTGTTGGCGCCTTCCGCGCGGATGCGTTCCAGCAGCTGGTCGACATTCGCCTCGATCAGCCGGATGCGCACGCCGGAAAGGCGGGTGAAGCCGTCATACAATTCGCGGTCGGTGTCGTAGTGGCGGGAGGAGTAGATCGCCAGCGTCCGGTCCTGCGCGCGGGCCAGGCCCGGCAGGGCCAGCGCGGCGCCGGCGGAGGCGAGGAAAAGGCGGCGTGTGGCGTTCATCGTCGTCGGTCCCGGTGCGGCGCTCGGCGGCCCATGGGCGGGGGCCCGTCCCGGCGTGCTGGGTGCAACATGGCGCAAATGCAAATCACTCGCAACCGCAAATGCGGTGCGGGCGCGGCGTCCGCCGGCTTCAGCGGCCTCCTGGTGCGTGGTCCATCATCTCCCCCGCGGTCATGCCCATGCCGGCGCCGAAGCCGGTGCCCGGCGCGGCCGGCGGCGCGGCGCCATGCCCGGCGATGGCCGCCGCGCGGCGGGCCCGGTAGGCGGTGCGGATGGTGACATAGGGGTCCGGGGTCTCGGCCATCATCATGTCCACCGGCTCGATCAGCGCCTCCCGAGTGTCCAGCACCACCAGCGCGCCGCGCACCCGCGCCGCGGCGACCCAGGCGGCGCCGCCGATCCAGGTGGTGGGGTCGGTCGCGATGTCGACGCCGAAGCCCAGCAGGTCGCGCGGGTTAGACGGGCCGAGCAGCGGCAGGAACAGGTAGGGCCCGTCGCCCGCGCCCCACAGCGCCAGGGTCTGCCCGAAATCCTCCGCCCGCCCGGGCAGGCCGAGCCGCGCCGCGACGTCGATGGTGCCCGCCAGGCCCAGCGTGCTGTTCACCACGAAGCGCCCGATGGTGACGCCGGCCTGGTCCAGGTCGCCCTGCAGCAGGTTGTTGGCCAGCAGCACCGGGCTGCGGAGATTGCCGAGCGCGTTGCGGATGCCGGCGCGGATCTCGGGCGCCACCAGCGCCTGGTAGGCTTCCGCCGCCGGCCGCAGCACCAGCGTATCGACCGCATAGGTGACGCCGAGGGAGACGCGGTTCAGCCCTTCCAGCGGATCGTCGGGGTCGGCGGCGGCATGTTGCATGCCCGGCGCAGGCGCGCCGCGGGATGCGCAGGCGGCCGGAAGCAGCGCGAGCAGCAGCAGCGCTGCCATGGCGGCCCTGCGCGGCGCGTGTCGTGACATGGCCCATCCCCTCCGCCCGCGCGGGTTGCGCGGCCACGGCATGGTCGCCGCGCGCCGCGCCACCGTTACGGACGCGGCGGTTAGGCTTGGCGCAACCCTTCGCGGCTAGAACGGGTCCCAGGGCAGGAGGCCCGCACGCTCTCGCGCCGCGCCGACGGGCAGGATCCCCGGGCGCCGCCATCGCACGGGGTCGGCATGCGGATCGCCATCTGCGTCAAGAAGGACATCCACGGCCTGCTCGCAGCGCGCAACCTGGCCGAGCGGCTGGCCTTCGCCGAGCTCGGCTTCTTCTGCAGCGTCAAGACGCGCGACGCGGAGAACGAGGTGCCGGCGCTGCGGCTCATGAAGCTGCTGGAACGCGACGTCGCCATCGACACCTTCTGCACGCTGGAGGAGCCGCGCCCCGGCTTCCCGCACCCGGAGCGCTGGACGGCGCTGGCCGACATGAAGGCCGATGGCGGCGCGGCGCGGCTGCTGGCCTTTCGGCCCGACATCGTTGTCTCCGCCCGCTTCAGCCTGATCTTCCCCCAGCGCGTGATCGACGCCGTGCCGCGCGGCATCGTCAACGTCCACCCCGGCGCGCTGCCGGGCTATCGCGGCCTGTTCGCGCCCTTCTGGCAGATCCTGAAGCGCGAGAGCGAGCTGGGCTGCACGGTGCACATGGTGGACCGCGGCATCGACACCGGCCCGGTGCTGGGCGTGGCGCGCGTGCCCTTCGACCCGACGCGGTCGCTGATGGCGCACACCGCGGCGCTCTATCGCGGCGGCGTCGCCATCGCGGCGGAGGCGGTGGCGACGCTGGCGCGCGGCGGCCAGCCGCCGACGACGCAGCAGCCGGCAGGCGGCGCCTATTACCGCTTCCCCGCGCCGGCGGACTTCGCCGCGCTGCCCGTGCCCATCGTCACCGCGCAGGATTTCGCGGAGGTGCTCGCGGCCGCCTTCCCGCCGCGCGCGGAAGCCAGCGCCGCCGGCGTCGCGTCGCGGAGGGCGGCGGCATGAGCTTCGGCGTCTCCTTCGCCTCGCGGCTCGGCGGCGTGCTGGCGGGGATGCTGCTGCTGGGCTGCGCGCTGGCGGCGGGGCTGAACCACCTGAAGTTCGAGCGCATGCTGATGGAACAGCAGGCCAAGGTGCTGGAGATCCTGGCCGCCGACCTCGGCAACACGGTGGAGAACAGCCTCGCACTGGGCGTGCGGCTGGCCGGCGTGCCGGGGGCGCAGGCGCTGCTGGAACGCAGCCGCGCGGCGGAGACGCTGATCGGCGGCCTGGCCATCGCGGATGCGGGCGGCGTCGTGCTGTTCGACACCGACCGGCAGAACCTGGGCACCACGCTGCCGCGCGCGGTCTTCGACCCGCATGGCGCCGCCACGCCCTGGCGCTTCCGCGACCCGGCCGGCTACGGCATCGGCGCGCCCATCGTGAACGCGTTCGGCCAGCTGGAAGGCGCGGTGGTGCTGCGCTACGGCCGCGCCGCGGTGGACGAGAAGCTGGTGGCGGCGCTGCTCGCCATGGTGCAGTCGGGCCTGCTGGCGCTGGCCATCGCCGTGCCGCTCGGCGCGGCGCTGATCCACCTGGTCACGCGCCCGACGCGGCGGTGGTTCGCCGCGGTCGAGGCCGCGATGCAGCCCGGCGCGGCGCGCGAGCCGCTGGCGGAGGGGCTGCAGCAGGCGATCGCGGAGGCCGATGCCGTGCTGGGCGATGCCGAGCGCCGGCTGGAGGCGATCGCCGCGACGGTCGCCGAGCACAGCGCGGACGCGCAGCCGGAGGCGGTCGCCCAATGAGCCCGGATCGCCGCCTGGTCGGCAGCGTCGTCGCCGTCGCGGTGGTGCTGCTGACGCTCGCCGTCGGCTTCGTCTCCGCCACCGCGCTCCGCAGCTTCGAGGCGGAGCTGCGGCCGGAGCTGGAGCGGGAAGCCACCATCGTCGGCAGCATCGGCGCGCGCACCTTGCAGCGGGCGCTGGATCTCGGCGTGCCCTTCGACGGGCTGACGGGGCTGGACGAGTATCTCGGCAGCCTGCTCGCGACGCGGGAAGGCGTCGCCTACCTGATGCTGACCGATGCCGCGGGCCGCGCCGTCGCCGCGGCGGGCGAGGTGCCGGCGGAATTCGCCGGGCTGTCGGCGGGCACGCCACCCCCGGGCCGGGGCGCGGTGATGCGCGCGCTGGGGGCCAGCTACGACGCGGCGCTGCCGCTCCACGAAGCCGGCGCGCTGGCCGGCTGGCTGCATGTGGGCATCGCGCGGGCGCGGCTGGACACCGCGCTGGACGACATGCGCTGGGACGTGCTGATCGTGCTGCTGGTGGTGCTGCTGGCCACCGCGGAGGGGCTGCGCTTCATCCTCTCCCGCCTGGTCGAGCAGCCGATCGGCATGGTGCGGCGCCTGCAGCAGCGGCTGGCCGCCGGCGACTGGACGGCGCGCGCACCGGGCGACCTGGGTGCCGAGGCCGGCAGCGTCGCGCGGCACTTCAACGTGCTGGTGCGCCGGATGAACGACCGCTGGGACCGGCTGTGCTGGCTGGCCGCCGAGAGCGGCGCCGGCCGGCGCGCGGCCGCGGTGCAGGATGCGGTGCGCGACAGGCTGCGCTTCGGCGCAACCTCGGTGCAGGACGCGCTGGCCGGCGGCGGTGCCTCGGCGCGGCTGCCGCTGTTCCTCTTCGTCTTCGCCGAGCAGCTCTCCACCTCCTTCAACCCGATCTTCGCGATGGAGCTGGCCGAAGGGCGGGGCGGCGTGCTGGGCGCGGCGCTGCCGCTGGTGGCCTTCGTCGCCGCGGTCGCGCTGCTGACGCCCTGGGGCGGGGAGATGGTGGCGCGCCACGGCCCGCGGCGCGCGCTGCTGCTGGGCCTGGTGCCGGCGGCGGCGGGGCATGTGGGTGCCGCGCTGGCGCAGGACCTGGTCACGCTGTCGCTGGCGCGCGCGGTGTGCGGGGCGGGCTATGCCATCGTCACCATCGCCTGCCAGGTGCAGCTGGCGCGGGAAGCGCCGAGCGGGCGCGTGGCGCGCAGCCTGGGCGGCTTCACCGCGGCGGTGATGACGGGCGCGGTCTGCGGCACGGCGATCGGCGCCGTGCTGGCCGATCGGCTCGGCTTCCGCCTGACCTTCGCGCTGTCGGCCCTGCTGCTGCTGGGCATCGCGCTGCTGGCCTGGCGCTGCATGCCGGCCGGCGGCGCGGGCGAGGAGAAGCGGATGGGCGTGTGGCAGGGCGCGCGGGCCGCCTTCGCCGATCCGCACTTCGTGCTGCTGGTGGTGCTGGCCGCCATTCCGGCCAAGGTGCTGCTGGGCGGCTTCGTCTTCTTCCTGGCGCCGCTGGAGCTGCGGGAGCTGGGGCTGAGCCAGGCCGCCATCGGGCGCAACGTGATGCTGTATGGGCTGTGCATGCTGCCCGCCATCGTGGTCGGCGCCTGGATCGCCGACCGGACGGGGCGGGGCGGGTCGCTGATCGTCGTCGCGGGGCTGCTCAACGGCGCCGGGCTGATGCTGCCCTTCTGGCTGCCCGCCGATGTGGCGCTGCCGGTGGCCATCGTCGCGACCGGCGTGGCGCAGGGGCTGGCGGCGGCGCCGATGCTGGCGCTGATCCCCTCGCTGGCGCTGCGCCCGGGCGCGCCGACCTCGGCGGCGATGATGAGCTTCCTGCGGCTGGCGGAGCGGCTGGGCAGCGTGGTCGGGCCGCCGGCCGCGGCGGCGCTGCTGGCGGCGGGCGGGGGGGTGCAGGCGATGCTGGTGCTGGGGCTGGTCTCCGCGGCGACGGCGCTGGGCTATGCGCTGGCGCTGGGGCTCGGGCGGATGCGCAGGGAGGCCGTGGCATGATCCGGCGTCGGCACGCCATCCTGGCCGCGGCGGCGGCCGCGCTGCCCCTGCCGGCCGTCGCGCAGGCACGGGTGCATCGCATCACCATGCTGCTGTTCCGCGGCTGGGAGGAAGCCTGCGACGGCTTCCGCGACCATTTCGCGGCGCGCCGCATCCCGGTGGAGCTGACGGTGCGCGACGTGGCGCAGGACCTGCGCCGGCTGCCGGCGATGGTCGCCGAGATCCGGCAGGCCAAGCCCGACCTCGTTTATACCTGGGGCACCTCGCTGACGATCGCGGCGCTCGGGCCGTGGGACGCGCCGGACCCGGCGCGGCACATCACCGGAATACCCGTGGTGTTCAACATCGTCACCGATCCCGTCGGCAACCGCGTGATCAAGTCCAACGAGGATCCGGGGCGGGCGGTGACGGGCACGGAATACATCGCCTCGGTCGAGGTGCAGCTGCGCGCCATGGCGCGCTATCGCGGCTTTGCGCGGGTGGCCGCGATCTTCAACCCGAACGAGCGCAACTCGCTCTCCGTGGTGGCGCAGATGCGCGCGCTGCTCGGCGAAGGGCTGGTGGAGCTGCCGGTGGCGCTGGACGCGTCGCGCCGGCCGGACCCTGCCTCCATCCCCGCTCGCGTCGCCGCGGCGCGGGAGGCCGGCGCGGACTGGCTCTACATCCCGCCCGACACCTTCCTCAACGACCATCGCGCGGTGCTGACGGGCACGGCGCTGGAGCACCGCCTGCCCTGCTTCGCGGCGACCGAGCGCTTCGTGCAGTTCGCCGAAGGGCTCGCCGGGCTGGTCAGCCGCTACTACAGCGTCGGCGCCTTCACCGCCTACAAGGCCGAGCAGATCCTGCGCGAGGGCCGCGCGCCGCAGACGATCCCGGTCGAGACGCTGACGCGCATGTCCTTCCTGGTCCGCATGGACACCGCGCGCCGCCTGCCGATGTACCCGCCCGTCGGCCTGCTGCGCGTGGCGGAGACGGTCTGACGCCATGCTGCTGCGCTCCCGCATCCTGCTTCTCTTCGCGCTGGCGACGCTGCTGGTCGCGGCCTCGGTCGGCGTGCCGGCCTGGCTGGTGTTGCGCGACAGCCAGGACCGCGCGGCCGCGCTGCGCGCGGAGCTGCAATCGACGCGCCTGGCCGAGGCGGTGGACCGCGCCGCGGCGCCGCTGGTGGCGGCGCTGCGCGTCGCGGCCGGCGATGCCGCGCTGGCCGCGGCGCGCGCGGCCGGCGACGAATCGGCGCTGCGCCAGCGCCTGGCCGCGCTGCGCGCCGAGCTGGGCCTGCAGGGCCCTTCCGCGCGGCTCGATCTGGTGGGCCCGCAGGGGCAGCTGCTGGCCGCGGCCCCGGCCGCGGCCGAGCCGCTGGCCAGCGGCGCCGCGGCGCTGCAACGCGAGCTGCGCGCGGACGGCACCGCGGCGGGCTTCGAGGCGATGCCGGAAGGCGGCATGCTGCTGGTCGCCAGCCTGCGCAGCGGCGCGGGCGACCTGCTTTCGGCCAGCATGCCGGCCGAGGCGGCGCTGGAGGCCATCGCGGCGCAGCTCGGCGCCGGGCTGCTGATGCGCGACCGCCAGGGGTCCAAGCTGCACGCCACCGACCCCGTGCTGCGCGAGGCGCCGGCGGAGCGCAGCACGCTCGACATCGGCGGCCGGGTGTTCCGGCTGGAGGCGACGCCGCTCGACAACTCCGCCGGCGCCCGCGTGGCGCAAGTCCTGGTGCTGGCCGATGCGACCGCGGAGACGCAGGCCTACAGGCTGCTGCTGCTGCTGGCCGGCGCGCTGCTGGTGGTGGCGGGCGCGGTCACCTGCGGGCTGCTCTATCGCACCATCCGCGGCGCGATCGACCCGCTGAGCGAGCTGGCGCGCGCGCTGCAGGCGGTGGCGGGAGGCGACATCTTCGCCTCCGCCGCCATCCAGCCGCGGCGCGACGAGGTGGGCGCGATCCAGGCGGCGCTGGAGGCGCTGCGCAGCAACACCCTGGCGCTCGACCGGCTGCAGACGGGCAACCGGCTGGCGGCGCTGCGCGAGCGCGCGCTGATCGGCCAGCAGATCGCGCGCCTGACCGACGTGCTGGACGGGCCGGAGCGGCAGGAGATCCTGGGGCTTCTGGAGGGCGACGGCGCTGCGCTCGGCCCGGCCTTCGCGCGACTGGCCGGGCATGTGGTGCAGCAGCACCGCGCCATGGCCGACCTGCTGGAGGAGCGCACGCGCGACCTGGCGCTGGTCCGCCAGGCGCTGGAGGAGCGCAGCCAGCTGAACCGCATGCGGGAGGAGCTGGATGTCGCACGCCGGCTGCAGCTCTCCTCCGTCCCTACCGCCTTCCCGCAGCTGCCGGCCTTCCGCCTGCACGCCGCGATGGTGCCGGCGAAGGAGGTCGGCGGGGACTTCTGCGACTTCGTCATGCTGGACGAGCATCGCCTGGCGCTGCTAATCGGCGATGCCTCCGGCAAGGGCGTGGGTGCTGCGATCTTCATCGCGATGGCGCGCAGCCTGCTGCGGGCCGCGATCGGCCGCGGCGCGACGCCGGCCGAGGCGCTGGCGCAGGCCAACGACGTGCTGGCCGCCGACAATCCCACCATGATGTTCGCGACCGTCATCGTCGCCGTGCTGGATTGCCGCACCGGCGTGCTGACCTACGCCAATGCCGGCCACAACGCGCCGCGCCGCCGGAGCGCGAATGGCGAGGAGGCGGAGATCCCGGTGCAGCCCGGCATCGCGCTCGGCGTGATGGACGGGATGGTCTTCGACGACCAGACCATCGCGCTCGCGCCCGAGGACATGGTGCTGATGTTCACCGACGGGGTGACGGAAGCGGTCGGCCCGGGCGAGACGATGTTCGGCGATGCGCGGCTGTCGGCGATCGTCGCCGATGCGCGGCTGGCCTCGCCGTCGCAGCTGGTCGAGGCGGTGGCGCGACAGGTGGAAGCCTTCGCCGACACCGAGCCGCAGGCCGACGATATCACCATGCTGGCGCTGCACTGGCGCGGCGCCGCGCCGGCCGCCCCGGCCGGTCAGCGAGAGGAGAAGATGGCATGGACGTGACCACCGAAGCGCGCGGCGAAGCCGTGATCCACCGCGTCAGCGGCCGCATCGACACGGGCACCAGCACCGAGGCGGAGAAGGCGCTGACCGCGGAGCTGCGCCAGGGCGGGCGGGTTGCCATCGACATGACGGCGGTGCCCTACGTGTCCTCGGCCGGGCTGCGGGTGGTGCTGATGGCGGCGAAGCTCGCCAAGGCGAATCGCGGCGCGATGTCGCTGTTCGGCCTGCAGCCGATGGTGCGCGACGTCTTCGCCATGTCGGGCTTCGACCGGATGGTGACGATCGCGGAGGACGAGGCCGCGGCGCTGGCTGCCCTGCGCTGAGATGTCGGCGCTGACCCTGGAGTGCGGGCGCGACGAGGCGGAGGTCGCGCAGGCGCTGGACGCCATCGAGGCGCATCTGCTGGCGGCCGGCGCCGGGATGGCGGAGGCGCTGCAGTGGCGCCTGGTGGCGGAGGAGATCGTCACCAACGTCGCCCGCTGCGCCTGGCCCGAAGGGCATGCCGGCCGCTTCCGCGTGGAGCTGGACGCCGCCGCGCGCGCGGACGGGCTGCGGGTGCGGATGACGACGATCGACGACGGCACGCCCTTCGACCCGACGGCGCAGGCGATGCCGGCGCTGGATGCCGGCGTGGACGACCGGCCGATCGGCGGCCTCGGCATGTTCCTGGTGAAGGAGATGACCGACGCACAGGCATATGCGCGCGAAGGCGGGCTGAACCGATTCAGCGTGGAGCGCCTGCTGCCGCGCTAACCGCTTCGCAACCCGCACCGGGTTAGGTCATCGGCATCCGCAGGAGGCGGCGTGTTGGGGACCGGACGGCATGACGCCACGCGGATCCCTGTCCACCACTGCCTACCAGGGATCCAGCAGAATGTCCGTCACCGCCAACAAGCAGCTCGTCGAACTTGACGATGCCGTCCTCGCCTCGGTCGTGGGCGGCAGCGGCACCATCCAGTCGGGCGCCTCCGGCGCCGACAAGGACGATGACGACGGGCCGGAATACAGCGTCTCGGTCAGCGGTCCGGTGGTGATGTCGGGCGGCGTCGGCGTCAGCAAGACGGAGAGCGTCAGCACCAAGATCGGCGGCGTGGAGCTGACCGGCCAGGCCGGCGTCTTCGCCGGCGCCAACTACGAAGCGACCAAGACGGGCGTCGGCGCGGGCGCCGGCGCCGGCGCCTTCGCCTCCGTCTCCGCCACCCACACCGAAGGCAACGTCACCACCACCGTCAAGGCCGAGACCGCGGCGGGCGCGATGGTCGGCGCGCAGGCGGGCCTCACCGGCGTGTCCGTCAACGGCGCGGTCGGCATCGGCGGCACGGTGAGCGTGACTGTCGAGACCGAGCACAAGCTGGGCGGCGGCGTGAACGCCAACACCAGCACCACCGTGGAAGCCGGCCTGCGCGCGGGCGCCGAGGGCCAGGCCTCCTACGGGCTGAACGGCGTGAAGACGGAAGGCGAGGTCTTCGCGGGCGCCTATTCCTCCGTCACCGGCTCGGCCACCGTCGGCGGCAAGGGCGGCTCGGGCACCGTCACCGGCGGCTATGTCGATCCGGGCTCGGCGGGCGTCGGCGTCAACGGCCAGATGGCGATGGACAACGGCAAGATCACCGTCGGCCTGGGCGGCGAGGCGGCGATCGGCATCGGCGGCGTGAACCTTGGCGTCAGCGCGACCGTCGACACCAAGGTGGTGGGCGACGCCGCGGAGAAGGGCGCGGAGCAGACCAAGATCGCCGCTGAGAAGGCGGCCGCCGAGGCGCAGGCCGCCGCCGAGAAGGCCGCTGCCGCGAGCAAGGCCGCCGCCGAGAAGGCCGCCGCGGAGGCCAAGGCCGCCGCGGAGAAGTTGGCCGCCGATGCAAAGGCGAAGGCCGAGGCCGAGGCCGCCGCCGCGAAGGCTGCGGCCGAGAGGGCCGCCGCGGAAGCCCGTGCTGCCGCGGAGAAGGCCGCCGCGGATGCCAAGGCTGCGGCCGAGAAGGCCGCCGCCGACGCGGCAAAGCAGGCGACCAGCACGGCGAAGAGCGTGGGCCGGCGCATCCGCCGCCTGTTCCGCTGACCGTGACGCGGGGCGCGCCTCCGCGCGCCCCGCCTTCCGCTTCCCGACACGCAGACGGATCGAGGCGCATGGAAGATCCAGGCAAGCCGAAGCTGTTCCGCGCGGAGGCCGTCGCCTCCGCCACCTCCGTCACCTCGGTCGACGACGCGCTGGAGGTCGTGCGGCCGCCGCTGCTGACGCTGTGCGGCGTGCTTGGCGTGCTCACGGTCGGGCTGGTCGGCTGGTCGGCAGTGACCGACGTACCGGTGAAGGTGCATGGCCAGGGCATCCTGCTCTCGGCCGGCGGGCTGACCGACATCGTCTCCGACACCGAAGGCCGGGTGGTGGAGCTGGCGGTCGCGCCCGGCGACATGGTGCGCGCGGGCAGCGTCGTCGCCGTGGTGGACCAGTCGGAGCTGAACCTGCAGCTCGCCGCGGCCCAGGGCGAGCTGAACGACGCGCAGGCCGCGCGGGCCGAGTTGCAGCGCTTCCATGCGCGCGAGGCGGAGGCCGATCGCGCCTGGCGCGCCGCGCGCGACGAGGGCCTGGCGCAGAGCCTGCGCGCCGCCGAGGAGCGGCTGCGCCTGCTGAGCGAGCGCGAGCTGGTGGTGCGCGACCTGGCGGACCGTTCGCTCGCCACGCGCGACCGCGCCATCAGCGCGCGCATCGAGCTGTTCGGCGTGCGCGACCAGATCGAGGGGCTGCGCAACGAGCGCCGCGTGCTGGAGATGGACGCGATGATGCGCCAGACCCAGCGCGAGCGCGACCTGCTGGCTACCGACCAGCGCGTCGCGAACTCCGAGCGCCAGGTGGCGACGCTGACCGATCGCATCCGCCGCATGGGCGCCGTCCGCTCGCCCTTCGACGGGCGCGTGGTGGAGGCAAAGGCGAATGTCGGCCAGGTGATCAGCCGCGGCGGTGCGCTGCTGACGCTGGTGCGCGCCGATGCCGATGCCGGCGCGGGGCCGCTGGTCGGCCTCGTCTATGTCGGCGCGCAGGACGGCAAGAAGCTGCAGCCGGGCATGGCGGTGGACCTCTCGCCGGCCACCGCGCCGTCGCAGGAATACGGCTATCTGCGGGGGCGCGTGCTGCGCGTGGCCGACACGCCGGCGAGCTCGGCCGGCATGTTGCGCACGCTGCAGAACGATGCGCTGGTCGCCGAGTTCCAGCGCGGGCAGCGCACGCTGTTCGAGGTGAACATCGAACTGCCGCGCGATGCCGCCGGGCGGCTGCACTGGTCGGGCGGCACCGGCCCCGCCTTCTCGATCGAGGGCGGCACGCCGGCTTCCATGCAGGCCACCGTGCGCCAGGTGCGCATGATCGCGCTCGGCCTGCCGGCGCTGCAGCGCTGGCTGGGCGAGGATGTGCGCGTGGTGCCAGAAGCCGCGGCGGCGACGCTGGGGCAGGTGCCGCCATGATCGGCGCGGCGCGGATGCGCACGCCGACCATCCTACAGGTCGAGGCGGCGGAATGCGGCGCCGCGGCGCTCGGCATCGTGGCCGCCCATCACGGGCTGTGGCTGACGCTCGAGGACCTGCGCGCGCGCTGCGGCGTCTCCCGCGATGGCAGCAAGGCGCAGCACGTCGTCGCCGCGGCGCGCGAGCTGGGCTTCGAGGTGCGCGCCGTGCGCTGCGAGCCGGAGGCGCTGCGCGACGTGCCGGTGCCCGCCATCCTGCATTGGGGCATGGACCATTTCCTGGTGCTGGAAGGCCGCAGCGGCGGGCAGTGGCTGCTGAACGATCCCGCCCGCGGCCGCCGCCGCGTCGATGACCGGGAGCTGCGACGCCAGTTCAGCGGCGTGCTGCTGATGATGTCGCCAGGGGCGGCCTTCAAGCGCGGCGGCAGCCCGCCGAGCGCGCTGCGCGGGCTGGCGGAGCGGCTGCGCGGCGGGCGAACCGCGGTGCTGGTCGCCATCGGGATCAGCCTGATGCTGGCGTTGCCGGGCGTGCTGCAGCCGTCCTTCCGGCAGGTCTTCCTGGACCGCATCATGTCGGCCGGTGTCACCGCCTGGCTCTGGCCGATCGTGCTGGCGGTGCTGGCCGCCGGCGCCTTCGCGGGGCTGCTGACCTTCCTCCAGAAGACGGTGCAGCACAATCTCGAGACGCGGGTGGCCGCGCGCGGCGGCATCGAGTTCATGGACCGCGTGCTGCGCCTGCCGCTGGCCTTCTACGGGCAACGCGGCGCGGCGTCCGTCGCCGACCGCGTGATGCTGAACGACCGCGTGGCCGGGACGGTGGCGCGGGAGATCGGCGGCACCATGCTCGCGCTGATCATGGCGGCGATCTACCTGGCGGTGCTGGTGCTGTTCGACCTGCGGCTCGGGCTGGTCTCGGCCGCCGCGGCGGCGCTGCTCGCGCTCGCGCTGTGGCTGCTGTCGGCGCGGCTGCAGGAAGACCAGCAGCGGCTGATCAACGAGCAGGCGCTGGAGGATGCGGAGGCGAAGCAGGGCCTGCGCATGATCGACACCTACCGCGCGGCCGGGACGGAGGCGCTGCTGTTCGACCGGCTTGCCGCGCGCCACGCCCGCGCGCTGAACCTGCGGCAGTCGCTGATGCTGGGCCGCGCGGCGTTGAAGCACCTGCCGGGGCTCGCGGTCGCCATCGCGGCGGCGGCGTCGCTCGGCATCGGCGGGCAGCTTGTCATCGACGGGCAGATGTCGATCGGCGCGCTGGTCGCCTTCCTGTTCCTCCAGGCGGCCTTCCTGGCCCCGGTCGGGCGGCTTGTGCAGCTCGGGCCGCGGCTGCAGGAGGCGGGCGCCAATCTGCGCCTGCTGGACGACACGCTGCGGCATCCGCTGTCGGAGGAATTCACCAAGCCGCCGCCGGCGCCGCGCCTGATCCGGCGCCTGCAAGGGCGCGTCGAGCTGCGCGACGTCACCTTCGGCCATTCGCGCCGCGCGGCGCCGCTGATCACCGGCGTCTCGCTGTCGCTGGAAGCCGGTGAGCGCGTCGGCATCGTCGGCGCCTCGGGCTCCGGCAAGTCCACGCTGGCGCTGCTGGCGGCTGGACTGCACGAGCCGTGGTCGGGCGAGGTGCTGCTGGATGGGCAGCCCTTGCGCGACATTCCGCGCGCCGTGTTGCGGCAATCCGTGCAGGTCGTCGACCAGCACGGCGCGCTGTTCTCCGGCACCATCCGCGACAACATCGCGATGTGGGACCCAACCGTGTCGGAGGAACGGCTGCACGCCGCGGCGCGCGACGCGGTCATCCACGACTTCATCCTGGACCGGCGCGAGGGCTACGCCTTCCAGGTCGCCGGCGGCGGCAGCAACCTCTCGGGCGGGCAGCGCGCGCGGATCGAGATGGCGCGCGCGCTCGTGCAGGACCCGCGCATCCTGGTGCTGGACGAGGCGACCGCCGCGCTCGACGACGCGACGGAGGCGGAGCTGCTGTCCAACATCCGTCGCCGCGGCGCCACCATGCTGGTGATCGCGCATCGCATGGCGCCGCTGCGCGACTGCGACCGCGTGGTGGTGATGGAACGTGGCCGCATCGTGGAGATGGGCCCGCCAGCGGAGCTGGCCGCGCGGCGCGGCGCCTTCGCGCGGCTGATGCTGGCGGAGGCCTGAGATGGACACGCTGACGCCCATCGCCGCGGAGCTGGTCGACCCGCGCTTCCAGGCCGCCGCGCGCAGCCTGGCCGAGCCCGGCGCCTTCTGGGTGCTGGATGCGGGGGAGGCCGACATCTTCTCGGCCCAGGCGGGGGTCGATGAAGACGTCGCGCCGCCCGGGCCCTATCTGTTCATCGGGCGCATCGGGCCGGGCAGCCTGGTCGTCGGCCATGCGCCGGACCTCGAATGCCTGGTGATCCGCCCCGCCGCCGGGGCGCGGCTGCGCCGGCTGCCGCAGCTGGCCGCGCTGGGTGGCGCGGAAGCGCAGCTGGAGGCGATGCAGGGCTGGGCCGGCATGCTGGCGCATGGCCTCGGCGCGCGGCTCTGGCGGCCGTCCAACATCGACCGCATCGCGCGCCCGGGGCAGGTGCTGCGGCTGGCGGAACGGCAGAGCGCCACCGCGCGCGGCGTCGGCGCCTGGCTGCGGCTGCCCGAACAGGGCGCGATGCTGCTCGGCCTGGAACGCGTCTCGGGGCTGGTGCCGCTGCCGCCGCAGGGCTGGATCGTCGCCGTCGGCGCGCTGGAGGCCGCCGTGCCGGCGGCGCTGGCGCCGGAGGAGGTCGCGGCGGCGGCGGCCGGCATCGCGGCCTTCACCGATGCCTGCGTCGCCATGCTGCCCGGCCTGCGGAGCCTCGCCGAGATCGACGAGGGCGGGCGGTTGGAACAGCGTGGCCGCCAGGATGCGGAAGCCGCGCTGCGCACCGTCTCGCTCGCCGCGAAGCTGCTGCACGCGCCGCCGCCGAAGGCCGCCGCGCCGGATCCCGCGCAGGCCGAGCCGCTGTTCCTGGCGATGGTCGCGGTGGCCAAGGCAGCCGGGTTGCAGGCGCGCGTCACGCGCCCGACGCGGCTGCGCGAGCAGGACATCGACACGCCGCCGACGATGGAGGAGATCGCCCGCGCCTCCGGCCTGCGCCTGCGCCAGTTGGCGCTGCCGGCGGATTGGTGGCGCCGCGGCCTCGGCCCGCTGTTGGCCGAGGAAGGCGGGGAGGCGGTGGCGCTGCTGCCCGATCACCACGGCTACATGGTGCAGAAGGCGGCGACGCCGCCGCGCCGCGTGACGCCGGAGGTCGCGCAGGGCATCTCGGCCCGCGCCTGGACGCTGGTGGAACCGCTGCCGGACCAGCCGCTCGCCTGGTCGCAGCTGCTGCACTTCGTGAAGCCGGAGCCGACGGATCGCGCGCTGGCGCTGGCGGCGGCGATCATCGGGGCGTTCCTTGGCCTCGGCATGCCGGTGGCGATGTCCTTCGCCACCGGCTCGCTGATCCCGGGCGGCAACCGCCTCGGCCTGGTCGAGCTCGGCATCGCGCTGGCCTGCGTCGGGCTCGCGGCCTTCGTGGTGCAGATGGCGGGCGACATCGCCAGGCACCGCATGACGGCGAAGCTGGAAGCGCCGCTGCACGCCGCGCTGTGGGACCGCATGCTGCGCCTGCCCATCCCGGTGCTGCGCCGGCACACGCCGTCGGAGCTCGCCTCGCGGCTCGGCATCGCGCTGGCCGTGCCGCTGGGCCACAAGAACTTCCGGATGGCGATGATCGGGTCGGGCGCGACCTTCGCCGCCGCCATCGTCGCGCTGTTCCTCTACCATCCGCTCGCCGCGGTGGTGGCGCTGCCGGTGCTGCTGGCGCAGGCGGGCATCGCCGTCGCGGCGGGCATCCTGAAGGCGCGCGCGCATGCGGCGGGGAAGATGCAGTCGGGGGCAGCCGATGCGCTGGCGATCGAGGCGGTGTCGGGCATCACCAAGCTGCGGCTGGCGGGCGTGGAGCACCGCATGCTGGCCGCCTGGTCGGAACGCTTCCTGGCGATGCGGCAGAGCAAGCTGGCCGAGGAGCACATCGACACCTGGCAATCGGCCGCTTCCGCCGCGCTGACCTTCGTGGCGCTTGGCCTGTTGTTCCTGGTCTTCGCGGCCGGCGACGCCAGCACCAAGCCTGGGGTGATCGGCTTCCTGATGGCCTTCATGATCGCCAACGGCGCAGCCAGCGGCCTCGGCGGCGCCTTCGCGACCTTCCACCCGCTGAACGCGATGCGCGACTATGCCGCGCCGCTGATGCAGAACCTGCCCGAGGCCACCGCCGGCCGCATCGATCCGGGCCGCCTGTCCGGCCGGATCGAGCTGAGCAACATCGCCTTCCTCTACGAAGGCGCGGAACAGCCGGTCTTCGCGGGGCTGAACATGCAGGTGGAGCCGGGCGAGTTCGTGGCCATCGTCGGCCGGTCGGGCTCGGGCAAGTCCACGCTGGTGCGGTTGCTGCTCGGCATGGAGCGTCCCGCCTTCGGCAGCGTCGCCTATGACGGGCAGGACCTCGCCTCGCTCGACCTCGGCCTGCTGCGGCGTCGCATCGGCACGGTGCTGCAGGGCGCGACGCTGCCGCCCGGCGCGCTGATCGACACCCTACGCGGCTTCAGCGACGCGAGCGAGGCGGCGATCTGGAAGGCGCTGGAAGCGGCGGCCATCGCCGAGGATGTGCGCGCGCTGCCGCTCGGCCTGCGCACGCCGATCGCGGATGCGCAGCAGGTGCTCTCGGGCGGGCAGGTGCAGCGGCTGCTGCTGGCGCGCGCGCTGGTGAACAGGCCGGACGTGCTGATCCTGGACGAGGCGACCAGCGCGCTCGATCCCGCGACCCAGGCGGTGACGACGCGCACGCTGAACGCCCTGACCTGCACGCGCATCGTCATCGCCCACCGGCTGGAGACGATCCGCGGCGCCGACAGGATCCTGGTGATCGAGGCAGGGCGCGTGGCGCATGCCGGCACGCATGACGAGCTGGTCGACGCCGGCGTGCTGTGACGCGCGCAGCCCGTGCCAGGCCGTGCGCGCCGGCACGTCAAGCCTTCGTTCAGGCTGCGCGGCGATGATGGACGCGAAGCCGCGCCCGCGGCGATGACCACCAGGTGGGACCGATGAGCAGCACCGCGGCCGACCCTGGCCGCCCGGACAGCATCTTCGTCTGGCGCTTCCAGGCCAGCAGCGGCGACCGCTGGGGCGGCACGCTGATCGCCGACACCGATCTCCACGAACCGGGCGACACCATCGTCACCGCGCAGGGCGTCTACACCATTCTGCTGGAGACGCCGCAGGGGATGGACCTCAGCCCGCTCGGGCTCGACGACCTGCAGGTCTTCGTCGAATGGTACTTCGATGCCGGCAGCAACCGCTTCCTCGTCACCCGCAACGGGCCCAACGTCGCCTCCGGCACCGGGCTCGGCAATGAACGCGACAGCGTCTGGAACGGGCTGGGCTGGGTGGCTGCGGGGCTGGGTGGGGCGCTGCAGGCCGACTGGGCGATCCGCCGTGCCGACACACGCTACGGCTTCGTGTTCGAGGCGACCTCCGGCGACCGCTGGCAGGGCGACCTGTTCGGCGACGCAGCTGCCTTCCAGGTGGGCGGCTCCCTCGCCACCGCCTGGGGCAGCTACCGCATCCTCAGCAAGACCGCCGTGACGGGCGCCGACGTGCCGGATGCCGGAGTCGTGCGGCTGACCGGCCTCTACTTCGATGCGCGCACCAGCCGCAGCCTTCCCGTGCAGCAGGCGGACGGCTCGGTCGATCACGGCAGCGCCGGCCTCGGCAGCGAGATGGCGCTGCTCCGCGACGGCACGCTGCTGCTCGGCTTCGGCCTGGGCGGCGCGCTGCAGGTCGATGGCAGCACCCAGGCGGTGGACAATGCCGGCGGCCATGACACCGTCATCGGCACCGCGGCGGCGGAGCTGTTCGATGGCGGCGCCGGCAACGACAGCATCGAGGGACGAGGCGGCAACGACACGCTGATCGGCGGCGCCGGCGCCGATACCCTGGATGGCGGCGGCGACGACGACCGCCTGAGCGGCGGCGACGGCTCCGACCTGATGTTCGGCGGCGAGGGCTTCGACCTGGTCGATTTCGCGCTGGAAGGCGGGCCCCAGGGCGTCAGCGTCAACCTGCTCGGCTTCACGCCGGCCGACATCGTCTTCGCCAGCGACAGCTTCGGGAACATCGAGCGGCTGAACGGCTTCGAAGGCGTGATCGGCACCGGCTTCGCCGACGTGCTCTACGGCACCAACGAGGCGAACCTGCTGCTTGGCGCCGGCGGCGACGACCAGGTCGTCGCCTGGGGCGGCGCCGACACGGTGGATGGCGGCGCAGGCGGCGACGTGGTGCTGGGCTGGACGGGTGCCGACAGCCTGGCCGGCGGCGACGGCGACGACTGGCTATGGTGCGGCGACGGCGCCGACACGGCCTTTGGCGACGACGGCGCCGACGTGCTGGTGGGCGACCTGCCCGGCTCGGCCGAAACGGGCAGCGACCATCTCGTCGGCGGCATGGGCAACGACATCCTGATGGGCGGCGCCGGGGCCGACACGCTGATCGGCGGCACCGACACCTCCCCGGGCTCGGGCGGCAGCGGGCGGAACTGGCTGATCGGCGGGGCCGGCGACGACGTGGTCTTCGGCAGCGGCGGCGACGACATCATCTGGGAAGCGCTCGACACGGCGGGATCGGGCAACGACCTTGCTCATGGCGGCGACGGCAACGACCTGATGCTCGGCGGCATCGACGCGGACACGCTGGATGGCGGTTCCGGCAACGACACGCTCTATGGCGGCGCGGGCGCCGACCGGCTGATCCTCGGGCCCGGCAGCGACCTGGCGTGGTTCACCGGTCTCGGCGACATCGGCGACACCATCGTGGACTTCCAGCCGGGCGAGGACCGCGTGTCGATCTCGGCGCTTCTCAGCGGGATCACCCGCGCGCAGGCCTTCACGTCGAGCGTGCTGGTGCTGGTCGCCTCGGGCTCCAGCACGCTGCTGCGCCACGATGCGGATGGCGTCGGGGCAGGGTCGCCAGTCACGGTCGCGATCTTCCTGTTCCTGTCGCCCGGCGCGTTCGACACGGCACGCGACTTCATCTGACCGGCGCTGCGATCAGGCCAACACGCCGAAGCACCGGCCCCAGATGCCGAGGTTGACCACGCGCCACAGCGCCGGGTCGGCAGCACGGCGGCCCGACAGCATCCCCGCAGCGACCCGGCGCGTGGCGGCCGCGTCCAGCAGGCCGGGCCAGAGGCGCAGCGCATCCTCCACGCCCGCGCGAAGGAAGCCCGCCGCCGGGCCGCGCATCCACTCCGCCTCGGGCGTCGAGAAGCCGAGCTTGTCGCGCCGCGCACGCACCTCGGGCGGCAATACGTCTTCCATGGCGCGGCGCAGCACGCGCTTGCTCTCGGCGCCCGCGAATTTGTGCGCATCGCCGAGCGAGAGGCAGAATTCCGCCAGCGGGTGATCGAGGAACGGCACCCGCGCTTCCACCCCATGCGCCATGCTGCTGCGATCCTCCCAGTGCAGCAGCATCGGCAGGTTGGAGGCATGCGTCATCGCCAGGCACCAGCTGCCGAGGCCGCGCACCGGCGGCAGGCCGAGCTGAGCCACCGCCAGTTCCTGCGGCGTCGGCGCGTCGCGCTGCGCGGCGAAGGCATCCGTGCGCAGGCACTCGCGCAGCAAGGAGCGGCGGCGCCGCAGGGGTGCCGCCAGCGCGGGCGGCAGCAGCGCCGCGGCCAGCCGCAGCCCCTGGCCGAGCAGCGGCAGGCCGGGATCCCGCCGCCGCTCGCGCAGGATGCGCAGCGCCTCCACGACATGCCCGGCGCGGAGCAGCCCGGCCAGGTGCCAGGCGAAGCCATGGGCATAGCCGCCCAGCAGCTCATCCGCGCCCTGGCCATCCAGCATCACCTTCACGCCCGCCTGGCGCGCCGCGCGGAAGACGCACCATTGCGCCAGGATGGAAGTCGATCCGAAGGGCTCGTCCTGGTGCCAGGTGATCGCCGCGGCCTCCTCCGCCAGATCGTCGGCGCGCGGGAAGACCTCATGCGGCGCGGCGCCGCTGCGGGCGACGACGGCGCGCATGAAGCGCCGCTCGTCGATGCGCGCTTCCTCGAAGCAGGCGGAGAAGGTGGCGATGCGGCGTGTCCCGTCCAGCATCCCCGCCGCCAGCCCGACGATGGAAGAGGAATCGAGCCCGCCCGACAGGCAGGAGCCCAGCTGCACGTCGGCGCGCAGGTGCAGCCGCACCGCTTCCTCCAGCGCCGCGCGGAAGCGCGATGCCGCCTCCGCTTCCGTCGGGGGCGGGCTGGTCGCCACGCGCAGCGCATACCAGCGCCGGATGGCGATGCGCGGCCAGGCGCCGCCGGCCTCGACCACCGCCATCTCGCCGCCGCGCAGCTGGTGGATGGCGGCGAACATCGTCTCCGCCGTGTGGTCGGCGACGCCCCAGGCGAGGAAGTCGTGCACCCGCGCCAGGTTCATCCGCGGCTCGATGCCGGGCAGGCCTAGCAGCTGCTTGATTTCGGACGCGAAGGCGATGCCGCCGCCCGCGCCGCCGGCCCAGTAGAGCGGCTTGATGGCGAAGCGGTCGCGCACCGCGACCAGCCGCTGGCGATGGCGGTCCCAGAGCAGGAAGGCGAACATCCCGCGCAGCCGTGGCAGCGTCTCCTCCACGCCCCAGCGAGCCAGCGCGCGCAGAAGCACCTCGGTGTCGCTGTCTCCGGCGAAGCGCTCGCCCTGCGCGACGAGTTCGGCACGCAGTTCGACGTGGTTGTAGATCTCGCCGTTGAAGGTCAGGTGGAAGCGCCCGCAGGGGCTGCGCATCGGCTGCCGCCCGGCCGCGCCGAGTCCCACGATCGCCAGCCGGCGATGGCCGAGCGCCACGGGCCCCGAGGGCGTGTCGAATTCCGCCCAGCCGCGCCCGTCCGGGCCGCGATGCGCGACGAGGTCGATGCGCGCGGGATCGGGCGCGAAGCCGACGGAGCCGTAGATGCCGCACATCAGCGCGGCGCCCCGCCCGGGCCATAGGCCTGCAGCACCTGGCGGGCGACGGCATCCGGATGGTGCCAGGCCTGCACGAAGGCGCGGCCGCGCGCGCCGATCTCGTCCAGCGCCGCGCGGGGCAGCGCGACGAGGCGGCCGAGCACGGCGCCGATGTCGGCGGGATCGGCGCGCAGCACGGGCAGCGCGGCCCGGTAGGCACCGGGCAGCAGCGCCTCGTCGAGCGGGTTGAGATAGGCGACGACGGGCTTGCCCATCGCCATCGCCTCCACCGCCACGGCGCCGAACCAGCCGACCCGCAGCTGGTCGAGCAGCACGTCATGCGCGGCGATGGCGGCCAGGGCGGTGGCGTTGGGCAGCCTCTCCAGGATGGTCAATTCGACCGGCGCGCCGGCCTCGCGCAGCGCAGCGACCGCGGCGGCGAACAGCGCAGTTCCCTTCGCGGCTTGGTCGGTCGGGAGATGCAGCAGGCGCAGCGTCCCGTCCTCCGCCGGCGGGCGCGGCGCATGCGCGGACGGGTCGACATGGCCATAGGGCAGGAAGGTGGCGCCGGGCGGCAGCGCGGCGAGCAGGTCCGGGTTGGTGGCGAACAGGACCACGCCATGCTGCGCGAGGGTCGCCGCCAGCGCCGCCTTCGCCGCATCGCGCGGTTCCAGCGCGGCGCGCAGCGCGGGCTCGGCCAGGTGCGTCCAGGGATTGCGTTGCAGCGCCAGCGCCACGGGGCGGATGTCGTCGCCGTAGAAGGTCATCGCGACCCGCTTGCCGAGCCGCCGCCAGAGCCGCAGGTCGCGCAGCCACAGCAGCCGCGCATAGCCGAGCGTCAGCGCCTCCATCGGCCCCGCGCGGCCCGGCTCCCGCAGCGGGAAGGCGCGCACGGAGCCGAGCGTGCGGCCGAAATGGCAGTGGATCACATCGGCTGCGACGAGCGAGCGCCAGAACAGCCGCCACCGCCCGGCTTCCCGCGCCGGCAGCCGCCAGGGATCGCCGAAGGGCCGGCCCGAGCAGAGATCGCCGTCGAAGCCATAGGGCGAGCGCTCCAGCGAGGCGGAGACCGCGCGATGCCCGAGCCGCCGCTGCGATGCCGCCAGCGCGCGCGCATGCCCGCCGAGGTCGATGGGCAGGTGCAGGATGCGCAGCCCGCCCTCAGCCATGCGCGGCCGGGCCGAAGCGCGCGACGAGCCTCTCGCAGGCCGCGAATTGCAGCGCGAGCTGCCGCGCCACGCCGTGCTCGGCGCGCATCCAGTCCTGGCCGCGCGCGCCGAGGCCGGCGAGGTCCTCGGGGTCGGCCAGCACCTGCGCGATGCGCGCGGCCACCTGCTCGGCCGTCGCGGCGTGCAGCACCGGCGGCTGGGTGGCGAAGAAGGGCGCGGGATCGGCGGGGTCGAGCCGGGTCACCAGCCGCCGGCCGAGCGCCAGCGTCTCGATCCCCACGCCGCCGATCGCCGGGGCGGCGAACTGGTCGAGCACCGCCGTCGCGCGCAGTATCATCGGCCAGAGCGTCGCGCGCGGTGCGGGCGGGATCCAGCGCACGCGATCGCCGAGGCCAAGCCCTTCGATCAGCGCGCGGCTGTCGGCCACTTCCTCGCCCCACTCCACCATCGTGAGACGGAAGTGCGCACCCCGTGTCGCGGCCAGCGCGGCGCCGCGGATCAGCACGTCGTTGCCCTTCAGCCAGCTGGCATTGCCGCGCTTCCAGTGCTGGCGCGCGGGGCAGAGCAGCACGGGATCGCCCCCCGCGGCCGGCGCGTCGGCCGCGGCGCGTGCCAGGGCGCGGTCGAGGTCGAAGGGATGCGGCATGGCGGTGATGCGCGCCTGCGGAATGCCGAGTCGCTGCGTCGCGTCGATGCAGTCGAGGTTGGTGACGAAGACCTCCGGCGCGGCGCGGTAAAGCGCGGCGCAGGTCCGGCCGGTCGCGCTGTCCTCGAAGGGCAAGCCGCGCAGCGTGCCGAGTTCCAGCGCGACGAAGCGCGGATGCCCGGCCTGGCGCGCGATCTCGGCCCCCAGAGCATAGCCGATGACGACATCGAAGCGCGCCAGCGCCGACGCCGCGCGCCCATCGCCACCGGCCGCGCCGCCGCCGCCGGCCGCGGCACCGCGCCGCGCCAGCCGCCGCAGCACGCCGCCGCCGATCCGCGCCGCGCCCGCCGCCGCCCGACGTAGCGCGCCGGCCCGCGAGGCCATGGCGCGGCGATGCAGCGCGGACAGCCCGCGCAGCAGCGCGCGCCTTGCCGGCTGCCCGCCTTCGCGCGCCAGCAGTTCCGGCATGACCAGGGCAGAGGGTCCGTTCAGGAACCATTCGGGCCGCACGAAGCCCGCGATCCGCATGCGGTGCCAGGCGGGCGCGAAATGGTCGCCGAGCCCGCCCTCGATCGTCGCCTCGATCCATTCGGGGGCGGAGGCGAAGTGCTGGAAATCCGGGTCGAGCACCACCGCCTCCACCCCGTGGCGCCGCATCAGCATGGCGTTGACCCAGGCGTAGTTCGCGATGTTGCCGATATGCAGGATGCGCGGCGCGCGGCCATGCGCAGCGCGGAAGCGCGCCGGCCAGTCCGGCGCATCGCCCTGCGGCGTGGCGCTCAAGACGCGCGCATCAGCGCCTGGTAGTACTCCGCCGTGCGCGGGATGCCCTCCTCGAGGTCGACCTTCGCCTCGAAGTCGATCTGGGTGCGCGCCCAGGTCGCGTCCGGCACGCGCAGCTCGATGTCGGCATAGTCCTTCCAGACAAAGCCGACCTTGGATTTCGACCCGAGCAGCCGGATCACCGTGTTGGCCAGGCCGTAGATCGTGGTCACCGCGCGCGGATTGCCGATGTTGAACGCCTTGCCCGGCGCGTTCGGATGCGTCAGGCAGGCCATGATGCCGGCCACCATGTCGTCCACGTAGCACCAGGCGCGGATCTGCGTGCCGGAGCCGTGGATCTGGATCTCCTCGTCGCGCAGCGCCCGCTTGATGAAGGTGGACAGCGCGCCTTCGCCGACCTGGCCCGGGCCGTAGACGTTGAAGGGGCGCACCACCGCGGTCGGCAGCCCGTGCTGCGTCCAGTAGGCGAGGCTCAGATGCTCGGTCGCCAGCTTGGACACCGCATAGGTCCAGCGCGCTTCCCCCACCGCGCCGATGACGGCCGAGGACGTCTCGCTCGACCCATAGGCGTGGCTGCCGAAGATCTCGGAGGTGGAAAAGGTGACCACCCGCTCAATGTCGGCCTGAACGGCCAGCGCCGCGCGCAGCAGGTTGATGGTGCCGAGCGTGTTGATCTCGAGCGTCGAGACCGGCTTGCGGCGCACCGTGTCGATCCCCGCCACCGCGGCGCAATGGACGATATGCGTCGGGCGGAATTCCTGCACCGCGCGCAGCATGGCGTCCGCGTCCATCACGTCGCCGCGGAAGGTCGTGATGCGGCCGGCGTCCTCCCCCAGGATGAAGCGCGCGGCGTCGCGGCTGTAGTTGTCGAAGGTGGCCACCGCATTGCCGCCCGCCAGCAGCCTGGCGAGGTTCGAGCCGATGAAGCCCGCGCCGCCGGTGATGAAGATCCGCTTGCCGTGGAGCATCTTGCGTCCATCGCTGGAAAAGTCGTTCGCCTATAGCTAGGCTTTGGCGACGCCGTGTGCAACTTCTGCGTTCAGGATCGTGCCCTGTCCTTGATGGGATACCCGCCGATGCGTGTCGCGCCGCAGACCCAGGATGCGAGGTTGGTCGCGATCCCGCGCGGCGCCGACGCATGAGCACCCGGCCTGCGCGGAAGCTCCGCATCCTGCATGTCGGGAACGTCGCGAACTACGCCTACAACATCGGCAAGGTGCTGCAGACCGATCGCATCGAAAGCCACGCGATCAACTGGGACTACTACCACTTCGCGTCCCGCCCCGAATGGGAGGAGGCGGATTTCGATCCCGCCGGGATCGGCGACCACTACTTTCCCGCCATCCCGCCGGCCGCCGCCACCGGCTTTGCGTGGCCGCGCTGGTACGCGCATGGGCCGCGGCGAATGGCGGCGCTGTACCTGGTCGCGCTGAACGAGGGCCTGCGCCTGCCGGCCTGGCTGCTGCGCCGGGCGATGGAGACGCATCTGCGCCGCCTGCCGGACCCCGCCTATCGCCAGCGCGCCGCGACGGCGGAAGCGACGGGGATCGAGGAAGCGCTCGCCCTCGATCTGCTCGGCGAGACGCGGGGCGCCGCCGGGCGCGCGCTGCGCCGCTGGTGGCAAGCGCGGCGCGAGGCCGCAGCCCCCGCGCCGCCCGCCGCCGGGCCGGCCCCCGCCACGCCACCGCCCGCGCGCGCCTGGCCACGGCCCACGCCGCGCCGCCCGCCCGCCGGCACCGGGCCCGCGACGACGTTCGAGGCGCGCGTCGAAAGCCTGATCGCCGAATATGCCGAGGCCTATCCCGATCGCGACTTCGACCCGGTGCTGCTGCGGCAATTCGAAAGCTCGCTGCCGCTGCTCGACCGGCTGTTCGCCGGCTATGACCTCGTGATCGGCTATGCGATCGACGGGATCTGGCCGCTGGCCGCGGGGCGCCGCTACCTGGCCTATGAGTTCGGCACCATCCGCAACATCCCCTTCGAGGACAGCGCGATGGGGCGGCTCGCCTATCTCGCCTACCGGCGGGCCGCGCGCAGCATCGTCACCAATTCGGACAACGAGGCGCCGGCCAGGGCGCTCGGCCTGGACTACGTCTTCCTGCCGCATGCGATCAACGAGGCCGGCGCGCCCGATGCGGCGGAGGCAGCTTCGTTCCGCGCCCGGCTGCTGGCCCGGATCGGCGGCGACTTCCTGGTCTTCCACCCGCCGCGCCAGCATTGGGGCCCGTCGCGCGACACCAACTGGGACAAGGGCAACGACCACCTGTTCCGCGGCTTCGCGCGCTTCGTGCAGCAGGGCGCGCCGGGGGCGCGCTGCGTCGCGGTGGCCTGGGGCGACAGCCTGGCCGAGAGCCGCGCGCTGGTCGAGCGGCTCGGTATCGGCGCCCATGTCCACTGGATCGAGCCCCAGCCGCATGTGCGGATGATGCGCCACGTCGCGGCGGCCGACGTGGTGGCGGACCAGTTCACCCTGCCGACCTTCGGCGGCATCCCGCCCAAGGCGTTCTTCCTCGGCAAGCCGGTGGTGACCTGCTTCGACCCGGCGCTGCATGCCTGGTGCTGGCCGGAGATGCCGCCGGTGCTGTACGCGGCGGATGCGGAGGACGTGGCGGCGGCGCTCACCAGGTTGCACACGGACGGCGTGCATCGCGCGATGGTCGGGGCGGCGGGCGCGGCTTGGTATCATCGCCACAACTCGAATTCGTCCATCAGGACGATCCTGGAAATTAATATCGAGACGATCTTGAGCGGCGCGCTGACCTCGGCCTGAGATCCACCGCCCCGCTGTCCGGCTGGGCCGCTCGCTGCAATGCCTGTACAGACCAGTATCCGTGCGTTTCAAGTGGTTCGGCCACCATGCCGTGCACCATCTTTTTCGTCACGTCCCAACACGCGCAACTTGACTAGGTTCTGCAACCCTGGCACGAAGTCGTTCATCCCAAAAACAGGGATTTACGCCGTGTTCATAAACGCCTCACATCTCCGTCGCTCGACGGCTTCCATCGACACCGCGGCGATGATCGCCGGGTTCCGGGAACGCTACGGAACCATCGGGGTGATCGGACTGGGCTATGTCGGCATGCCGCTCGCCCTCTCGGCGGTGCGGGCCGGCTTCCAGGTCCTCGGCCTCGACATCGACGCGAGCCGCGTCGCGAAGATCAACGCGGGCGAGAGCTTCATCCGCCATATCCCGGGCCAGGCGGTGGCGGAGGCGGTGTGCACCGGCCGCTTTGCCGCGACCACCGAGATCGCGCGGCTGGTGCAGGCGGATGCCATCCTGATCTGCTTGCCGACGCCGCTGACGCGCCACCGCGAGCCCGACCTGTCCTACATCGAGGGCACGGCCCGCGCGCTGGCGCGCCAGCTTCGCCCCGGCCAGCTGATCGTGCTGGAATCTACCACCTTCCCCGGCACCACCACCGGCGTTCTGCGCCCGATCCTGGAAGAAAGCGGCCTGCGCAGCGGGCGGGACTTCCTGCTCGCCTTCTCGCCGGAGCGCGAGGATCCGGGCAATCCGCATTTCGACACGGCCAGCATCCCGAAGGTGGTGGGCGGCGACGGGCCGGAGGCGCTGGAAGCCGCGCAGGCGCTCTACGACCAGCTGGTGGTGCGCACCGTCCGCGTCGCCTCGACCGAGACGGCGGAGGCGGTGAAGCTGACGGAGAACATCTTCCGCTCGGTCAACATCGCCCTCGTCAACGAGCTGAAGCTGGTCTTCGGCGCCATGGGCATCGATGTCTGGGACGTGATCGATGCGGCGAAGACCAAGCCCTTCGGCTTCATGCCCTTCTATCCGGGCCCCGGGCTCGGCGGGCACTGCATCCCGATCGATCCCTTCTACCTGACCTGGAAGGCGCGCGAGTTCGACGTGGCGACGCGCTTCGTGGAACTGGCCGGGGAGATCAACACGCGCATGCCCTATGTGGTGGTGGACCGGGTGGCGGAAGCGCTCGACCGCCATGGCGGGCGCGGCCTGCGCGGCGCTCGCGTGCTGATGGTGGGCGTCGCCTACAAGAAGAACGTGGACGACATGCGCGAGAGCCCCTCCCTCAAGCTGATCGAACTGCTCGAGGCGCGCGGGGCGCAGGTGGACTACCACGACCCCTTCATCCCCGTGCTGCCGCCGACGCGCGAGCACGCGACGCTGACCGGCCGCTTCTCCGTGCCGATCGAGGACGCGGGCGACTACGACGCGGCGCTGATCGCCACCGACCATGACGAGGTGGATTACGCGGGCCTGGTCGCCGCGTCGCGCATCGTGGTGGATACGCGCAACGCCTGCGGTCGCGCGGGGCTGGTCGCCGGCCACATCGTCAAGGCCTGAGGGGGACACGCGCATGACCGCATGGCGCAGCCCCGTGGCGCTGGCCCCGCTGCCGCAATCCGCGCCTGCGTCGCGGCCGCCGCGCATCGCCGTGATCGGCTGCGGCGACTGGGGGCGCAACCTGGTCCGCAATTTCGCCGAGCTCGGCGCGCTAGAGGCGCTGGTCGATGCCGACGCCGCCCGCGCCGCCGCGCTGCAGTCGCGCCATGGCGGTCGCATCCTGGACGTGGATGCGGCGCTGGCGGATCCCGTCGTGCAGGCGGTGGCCATCGCGGCGCCGGCCATCCGCCACCACGCGCTGGCGAAGCGCGCGCTGCTGGCCGGCAAGCATGTCTTCGTCGAGAAGCCGCTCGCGCTCTCCGTCGCGGAAGGCGAGGAGCTCTGCGTGCTCGCCGAACGGCTCGACCGGCGGCTGATGGTCGGCCACCTGCTGCAGCACCACCCGGCCTTCCTGGCGCTGCGCGACCTGGTGCGCGCGGGGCGGCTCGGCCGGCTGCACCGCGTGACGTCCAGCCGCCGCAACCTCGGCAAGATCCGGCGGGAGGAGGACGTGCTGTGGTCCCTCGCGCCGCACGACCTCTCCATGGTGCTGGCGCTGATGGGGGCGGAGCCCGACAGCGTGACGGGCAACGCGCAGCGCGTGCTGCATGACCGCATCGCAGATGTCGCGAGCCTGCATCTCGGCTTCCCCGATGGCGGCCAGGCGCAGGTCGATGTGTCCTGGCTGCATCCGCAGAAGGAACAGACCCTGGTCGCGGTGGGCACCGAGGCGATGGCGGTCTTCGACGACCTGCAGCCCTGGGACCGCAAGCTGCTGCTCTTCCCGCACCGCATCGCCTGGTCCGGCGGGGCGCCGGCCGCGGTCCGGGCCGAGGCCGAGCCCGTGCCGGTCGCCGCCGCCGAGCCGCTGCGCGAGGAATGCGCGCATTTCCTCGATTGCGTGGCCACCGGCGCCACCCCGCGCACCGACGGGCGCGAAGGGCTCGGCGTGTTGCGCGTGCTGGCGCGCGCCAGCGCGGCGCTTTCCGCACCCGCCGCGGCCTCGCCGCCCCCGGCCGCGCCGCGCGTGGCGGGCGAGCATCCGGGCGCGACGATCCATGAAAGCGCCTATGTGGACGCGGGCGCGCGGATCGGCCCCGGCAGCAAGGTCTGGCACTTCAGCCACATCCTCGGCGCCGTCAGCATCGGGCGGGATTGCAGCATCGGCCAGAACGTCGTTATCGGCCCGGACGTCTCGATCGGCGACGGGGTGAAGATCCAGAACAACGTCTCGGTCTACCAGGGTGTCACGCTGGAGGATGGCGTCTTCTGCGGCCCCTCCTGCGTCTTCACCAACGTCAACAACCCGCGCGCCGAGATCGTGCGCAAATCCGAATACCGCCCGACGCTGGTGAAGCGTGGCGCCACCATCGGCGCCAACGCCACCATCGTCTGCGGCCATACGCTCGGCGAATACAGCTTCATCGCCGCCGGCGCCGTCGTCACCGGCGATGTCCCCGCCTTCGCGCTGATGGCCGGCGTGCCGGCCCGCCGCATCGGCTGGATGAGCCGCGCCGGCGGCCGCCTGGGCGCCGACCTGGTCTGCCCGCTCACCGGCACGCGCCACCGCGCCGCCGGCCCCGATGCGATCGAGGAGATCACCTGATGCAGGACGCCGCCGCCGAGCCCATCGCCTTCATCGACCTGGCCGCCCAGCGCCGGCGGCTGGGTGCCGCGATCGACAAGGCGATCCTGCGCGTCGTCGACCATGGCGGCTACATCATGGGGCCGGAGGTGAAGCGGCTGGAGGCCGGGCTCGGCGCCTTCTGCGGCGCGCGGCACGCCATCACCTGTTCCAACGGCACGGATGCGCTGGCGCTGGTGCTGATGGCCAAGGGCGTGCGGCCGGGCGATGCCATCCTCTGCCCCAGCTTCACCTTCGCCGCCACGGCCGAGGTGGTGGCCTTCCTCGGCGCCACGCCGGTCTTCGTGGACTGCCTGCCCGACACCTTCAACATGGACCCCGCGAGCCTGGCGCGCGGCATCGCCACCGGCCGCCGGCTCGGCCTGAATCCCGTCGGCGTCATCGCGGTCGATCTGTTCGGCCAGCCCGCCGACTACGACGCGATCGAGCCGCTCTGCGCCGATCACGGGCTGTGGCTGCTCTGCGACGCCGCTCAGGGCTTCGGGGCAACGCATCGCGGCCGGGCCGTTGGCAGCATCGGCATGGCCACCTGCACCAGCTTCTTCCCCGCAAAGCCGCTCGGCTGCTACGGCGATGGCGGCGCGATCTTCACCGATGACGACGAGCTCGCCGCCGCCATCCGCTCGCTGCGCGTGCATGGCCAGGGTGCCGACAAGTACGACAATGTCCGCGTCGGCATGAACGGTCGGCTCGACACCGTGCAGGCCGCGGTGCTGATCGAGAAGCTGCGCATCTTCCCGGACGAGATCGCGGCGCGCGACCGCATCGCGCGGCGCTACGCGGCGTGCCTCGCCGATGTCGCGCTGGTGCCGCGCCTGGCGCCCGGCTGCACCTCGGTCTGGGCGCAGTATACGCTGCGCCTGCCGGCCGGGCGGCGGGATGCGGTGGCCGCGACGCTGAAGCAGGCCGGCGTGCCGACCGCCGTCTACTATGCCCGCCCGCTCCACCTCCAGACCGCCTATCGCCACCATCCCGTCGCCGAAGGTGGCCTGCCGGTGAGCGAGGCGCTGGCGGCCGAAGTGCTCAGCCTGCCCATGCACCCCTACCTGTCGGAGGCGGTGCAGGACCGCGTCGTCGCGGCGCTGCGCGCGGCGCTCGGTGCAGGCATCCGGGCCGACGCCGCCGCATGAACGCGGTCTCGCCCGGGCTCGGTCGCGTGCTGCCCGGTGGGCCGACGCGGCTTGCCTACCTGGCGCTCGAGACGCCGGAGCCCGGGCAGGCCGCGCACACCCATATCCACGAGATGACGGCGGCGCTGGAAGCCCGCGGCTGGCAGGTCTCGCTGTTCCTGCCGGAGCCGGCCGGGCGCGCGGGGAGATCGCTGTCGCTGCGCCTCGCCCGGCATGCCGAGGTGCAGGCGCGGCTGCTGCAGCGGCTGCCGGGCTTCGACCTGCTCTATGTCCGCGCCCATCCGCTGGCCCTGCCGGCGGTGCTCGCCGCGCGCCGCGCCGGGCTGCCGGTGGTGCAGGAGATCAACGGGCCCGTGCTCGACCTCGGCATCACCTATCCGCGGCTGCGGCCGCTGCTCGGCGCGCTCTCGGCGATGCAGCGGGCGCAGTATCGCCGGGCGGAGCTGCTTCTGCCGGTGACGCCGGGCCTGGCCGACTGGGCGGCGGGCGAGGCGCCGGGCGTGGCGGCGCGCGTGGTCGGCAATGCCGCCAACACCGGCCTCTTCGCGCCGCATGGGCCGCGGCGCGCGCATGCCAGGCCCTATGCGGCCTTCGTCGGCACGCTGGCGCGCTGGCACGGCATCGGCACCATGCTCGCCGCGCTGCACGATCCGGCCTGGCCGCGCGGCGTGGATCTGCTGATCGCCGGCGATGGGGTGGAGGCGCCGTCGCTGCGCGCCGCCCTGGCCGCCCAGCCTGCGGGGCCCGAGGCGCCGCGCCTGCACTGGCTGCGCGACCTGCCGCATGCCGCCGTGCCCGCGCTGCTGCGCGGCGCGCTCTGCGCGCTGGTGCCGATCGGCAATCCGCAGGGCCGGTCCGCGCATGGCGTGCTGCCGCTCAAGCTGTTCGAGGCGATGGCCTGCGGCGTCCCGGTGCTGGCCAGCGACCTGCCCGGCCAGGCGGAGCTGCTGCGGCAGGAAGGCGCCGGGCTGGTGCTGCCGGTGGACGATGCCGCGGCCCTCGCCGCCGGCGTCGCCCGCCTGCATGCCGAGCCCAGGTTCGCCGAACGCCTCGGCGCCGCGGGGGCGGAGGCGGCGCGCGCGCGACATGGCTGGGCGCATCGCGCGGCGGAGGTGGACCGCCTGCTCGCGCCGCTCGCGGCGCGGCGCAGGGTGCGTGCCTGATGGACGGCGCCGTCGCCATCGGCCTCGCAACGCCGCCGCGGCGCATCGCGGTGCTCGCCTTCTCCCCGCTCGCGCGGGATTCGCGGGTGATGCGCACCGTCCAGGCGCTGGCGGCGCGCGGCCATGCGGTGACCGCGCTCGGCCATGGCGCGCCGCCCGAGGATCTGCCGGCCGGTGCCGAGTATATCGCCCTGCCCGCGCCGGGCGGCGGGCTGGCAGGGCGGATCAAGCTCGCGCTCGGCGCCGCGCCGGCGCGGCTGCTGCCGCCGCTGGCGGTCGCGGCGCATGACCTGCGCGCCCATCACCGCGCCGCGCGGCGCGCGCTGGTCGCGCTGCGGCCGGACATCGTGCATGCCAATGACTGGCCGGCCTTGCCCGCCGCGCTCGCGGCGCGCGCGGCCTGCGGTGCGCGCATCGTCTATGATTCGCACGAATGCGCGGTGGAGGAGCATGCCGACCGCGCGCTGTGGCGGCTGCTGCTGCGCCCGCATGTCGCGGCGGTGGAGGCGCGCGGCATCCGTGCCGCCGCGCGCGTGCTGGCGGTCAGCCCGGGCATCGCCGCCGCGCTCGCCCGCCGCCACGCGCTGGCCGCGCCGCCCGCCGTGCTGCGCAACCTGCCGCCCTACCAGGCGATGCCGCTGCGCCCGCCCGGCCCCGGGCTGAGCCTGTTGTTCCATGGCCTGCTGCTGCCGGGGCGCGGGATCGAGACGGCAATCGACGCGCTGGCGCTGCTCCCCGCCGACCATGTGCTGACCCTGCGTGGCGAGGGTGCGGCCGCCTATCTGGATGCGCTGCGTGCGCGGGCCCGGGCCGCCGGCGTCGCCGCGCGCGTCGCGATCGAGCCCGCCGTGCCGCGCGCCGAGGTCATCCCCCGCGCCAACCGCGGCGCCGATCTCGGCCTGCTGCTGCTGCCCGATGGCGGCGCGCAGCAGCGCCATGCCCTGCCCAACAAGCTGTTCGAATACGCCATGGCCGGCCTCGGCGTGCTGGCGACGCCGGGGGAGGACCGCGCCGCGCTGATCGGCGCGCATGGCTTCGGCCGTCTGGTCCCGCCCGGCGACCCCGCCGCGCTGGCCGCCCTGCTGCGCGCTCTGACGGCGGAGGAGATCACGGCGATGAAGGCCGCCGCGCTGGCCGTCGCGCGGCGCCTGAACTGGGATGCGGAGCGCGAAATCCTGTGGGGCGCCTATGCCGGGCTCTGAGCTGCGCGGCCGGCGCATCCTGCTGACCGGCGGCAGCGGCTTCCTGGGCGCGGCGCTGCTGCGGCACTGCGTGGCAGAGGGCGCGCAGGTGACGGTGCTCGGCCGCGCCGCGCCGGCGCTGCCCGGCGTGACGCTGGCCGAGGCCGATCTCGCGGCGCCCGCGGCGCTGCCCGCCGTGCTGGCGGCGCTGCGCGCCGGCCCGCGCTTCGACGCGCTGCTGCATCTCGCCGTCTCCCGCCGCCACCGCGACTTCCCCGGCGGCGCGCTCGACATGTTCCGCGTCAACGCCGCCGCGGCGGCGGAGCTGCTGGCCTTCGCGGCGGAGGGGCATGCGGCGCGCGCCGTCTTCGGCTCCACCGGCACCGTGCACGGCGATGCCCCGCCGGGCGGCAGCCCCGATGACGGCTTCGTCCGCCCTTCCTCCTATTTCGCGGCCACCAAGCTGTTCGCCGACACGCTCTGCGCGCTGTATCGCGGGCTGCTGCCGATCGCGGTGCTGCGGCTGCACGCGCCCTACGGGCCGGGGCTCGCGGACCGGATGCTGGCGGATCTGGCGCGGCGGGTGCGGCAGGGCAGGGCGATAGACCTGCCGGCGGAAGGCCCGGGCCTCGGCTTCGCCGCGACCTTCGTGGACGATGCGGTCGCTGTGGCGCTGCGCGCGCTTGTCGAAGGCTGGAACGAGACGGTGAACGTCGCGGCGCCGGAAGCCTGGACGATCGAATCGGCCGGGCTGCTGCTCGGCGAGCTGCTCGGCCGCGCGCCGGTCTTCGCCCGCGGCGCGCCCGCCCGCCCGCCGGCGCTGCTGCCCGATACGGCGCGGCTCGGCGCGCTGATGCCGGGCCATGCCTTCACCGGGCTGCGCGAGGGGCTCGCCGCGATGCTGGGGGATGCCGATGCGTGACGCCGGCCCGCGCTCAGCGCTTGGCGAAACTCATGAACAGATAGTTGAAGGGGCGGCGGAACGCGATCACCTCGGCCGTCGCGAAGCCGGCCTGCTCCATCATCGGCAGGAACCAGGCGCGGTCGATGTGGTACATGTGCTCCTCGTCGAAGGGCACGGCCGCGCCGGCATAGGGGTCGTAGGGCGGGGCGCCGGCGAATTCGGCGATCCAGGCCACGAAGTGCCCGCCCGGCCGCAGCACCCGCGCGGCTTCGGCGATGCCGCGGTCCAGCAGGAAATAGTGGTCGAGCGTGGTGCCGGAGACGAGGACGTCGAACACCCCGTCCTCGAAGGGCAGGAATTCGCCGACGCCGGGGACGAAGGCGAAGGGATGGTCCGCGGAGGACGAGATCGGGTCGATGCCGAAGATCCGCCCGACGGGAAAGCCTTCCAGGTAGCTCGGCACCGGCTGCGGCCCGCAGCCGATGTCCAGCACGTGGCCGCGCAGATAGGGGCGCAGGAAGGCCTGGAACAGCAGGGATTGCGCGTGCTGGCCGGTGGAGCAGCTGGTCGCCGGCAGGCCCTCGTAGCTGCGCGTGCCGGCATCGAGGCAGGCACGGAAGGCGGGGAAGCTCTCGGGCGCCGCCGCTTGCAGCCGCGCGAAGGCCTCCTCGAGCGTCGGCGGATCGATGATGCGCGGCGCGGCGCGGCGCGGCGCGCGCGTCTCCATCGGCAGGAAGCGGCGCTGCATCACCAGGCGCTCGGCCAGCTCCTGCTCCACCTCCTCGAGCCGCGTGGTCAGCTTCCAGACCTCGTTCGACAGCAGGCCGAGGATGTTCTCGGAATTGTCGGACAGGATGCTCACCAGGTTCAGCATGTTCTGCGAGGTGATCGCCTGGAACTGCTCGATCAGCCCGGCCAGCGCCTCGGTGTTGCGCGCCTGGATCTCGGTCTGGTTCTCGGAATTCCGGCGGATGATCGTCAGGATGTTCGCCATGTTCTCGGCGCTGGCGCGGGCCAGCATCTGCCGCGCGTTGAGCATCCAGCGCGACTCGGCGGGTTCGTCCTTCGGCATCGTGCTCCTTCCCGACCGGCGCGCGACGGCGCCTCGCGGCTGCGACCCGCCTCCATCCTGCCCGAGCCGCCGCCCGCCATGCAACCTGCGGTGGAGGATGTTGCATGACAGCCAGCCTGCGTCGCATCGGCCCGTCGCGTGGCGGCGTGCTGCTGGAACCGCTGCTGGTGCTGCTTCGCCATGCCGGGCTGATCCGGCTGCTGGCGCTGCGCGAATTGCGCGACCGGCATGCGGGATCGCTGCTCGGCCTCGGCTGGGCGGTGCTGCAGCCGGTGCTGGTGTTCGGCGTGCTGCTTGCCGCCTTCGGGCATTTGGCGCGGGGCGGCTCGGCGGCGGGGGCGGCGCCGCTGCCGACCGACTTCGCGCACCACATGCTGGCGGGCTTCGCGCCCTGGTATGCGCTGGCCGCCGCCGTCCAGGCCGCCGCGCCGGTCATCCGCGCCAATGGCGGCCTTGTGCGACAGATCCAGTTCCCCGTCGCCGTGCTGCCGGTGAAGGCGGCCGCCGCGCAGCTGCCGCTGCTGCTGCTCGGACTAGGGGCGGCGCTGCTGTACCAGGTGCTGGTGTTCGGCCATCTGCCGCCGACGTTGCCGCTGTTGCTGCCGCTGCTGGTGCTGCATGCGATGCTGGTGCTGGGGCTGGCCTGGCTGGTGGCGGGCATCGGCGCCTTCGTGGCGGATATCGACCCGGTGCTGGCCAGCCTGTCGATGGTCGCGCTCTACCTGCTGCCGCTGTTCTTCCTGCCCGGCGCGGCGCCCGATGTGCTGGCCCCCCTCATCGCCTGGAACCCCTTCACCCCGCTGGTCGCCGCCTTCCAGGACGTGCTGGTCTGGGGCGAGATCCGCAGCCCGGGCGCCTGGGCCTTCCTGGCCGGCTTCGCGGCCGCGGCCTTCGTCGCCGGCCATGCCGTCTTCGCCTGGCTGCAGCCCTCCTTCGCGGAGGCCGCATGAGCCCGCCCGACGCGCCGCTGGCCATCCTGGTGCGCGAGCTGGTGAAGGACTACCGCGTCTATGCGCGGCCGGTGGACCGGCTGCTGGAACGCCTCGGCGGCCGGCCGCGCCACACCAGGCTGCGCTCGCTCGACCGCGTCTCCTTCGGCATCCGCCGCGGCGAGGTGGTGGGCATCATCGGCCGCAACGGCGCGGGCAAGTCCACCCTGCTGAAGGTGCTGACCGGCCTGCTTGACCATGACGGCGGGGAGGTTGCGGTGGCCGGCAGCGTCGCCGCCATCCTGGAACTCGGCGCCGGCATCAACCCCGACTATTCGGGCCGCGACAACGTGCTGTTCGGCGCGGTCTGCCGCGGCCTCTCGCCGCGCGCGGCGCGGGAGAGGATGGAGGAGATCATCGAATTCGCCGAACTCGGCGCCGTCATCGACCGGCCCTTCCGCACCTATTCCTCGGGCATGCAGGCGCGGCTGCTCTTCGCCACCGCGATCCATGTGGACGCCGGGATCCTGATCATCGACGAGGCGCTGGCCGCCGGCGACGCGCTGTTCCAGGAGAAATGCTATCGGCGGCTTGGCGAGCTGGCGCGGTCCGGGCGCACGGTCGTCTTCGTCTCGCATGCCGTCGGCATCGTGCAGCAGCTGTGCAGCCGCGCGCTGCTGCTGCACGAAGGGCGGCTGGTGGTGGATGGCGATCCGGGCCTGGTGGTGGACGAATACAACCGCATCCTGGCCGAGGCGCGCCAGCTCTCCGACGGCCAGGACTTTGCGGGCACCGCCATTCTGCAAGGGGCCGTGACTGGCGTGCAGGAGGGGCTGAAGGCCTCGATCCTCGGCGTCTCGGTGCGCGACGAGCAGGACCGGCGCGTCGAGATCCTGGAGCATGGGCGCGACTATTCCACCGTGCTGCGCGTGGCGGCCTCGGCCGACATCCCGCATTTGATCGCGGGGTTCCGCATCCACCTGGCGTCGGGGATCGTGCTCTACGCCATCCAGAACACGCCGCTCGGCATCGACATCCGCATCGCGGCGGGCGAGGTCATGGAACTGCGCTTCCGCTGGCGCTGCCGCCTGCAGGCCGGCCAATACCTGCTGAGCTGCGGGGTGGGGGAGGCGCTGGATGTCTCCCAGGGCCTGTACCCCGCGCCCTTCAAGGAGATCCACCTGCTGAACAGCGCGCTGGTGCTGAACGTCATCGCGACGCGCCCCTTCGGCGGGCTGATGGATTTCGAGGCGACGGTCGCGCATCGCGTTCTGGAAGCGGCCTGAGGGCAGGGGCGATGGCGGGCAGCCTCTTCATCGTCGGCCCCGGCCGGTCGGGCACCACCGCGCTGATCCAGGCGCTGGCGCTGAGCGCCGAAGCCTGGTGCCAGTCGGAACCGGCGCCGAACCTGAACGCGGACTCGCGCCAGAAGCACGAAGGCTACCTGCCCAACCCGCATGTCGCACTCGCCCGCGATGTCGGGCCGCGGCTCGCCATGGGGCTCTCCCGCGCCGGCACCTACATCGAGAAGCAGGTCTCGCTGGTGCCCTTCATGCGGGAGCTGCACGCGATGTACGGCGCGCGCTTCATCGTGCCGTATCGGGACGGCCGCGACGTCGTCGCCTCGCTGATGAACTGGCACCATCGCCGCTACCCGATCATCTACCGCGAGACGCCGCACGACCTGGCGCTCTCGCCCTTCGCCGCCGAGGTCGATGCGCAGGTCGCCGCGCGCGGCGGCGATCCCTTCGACTACAGCCTGCCGCGGCCGACGCCGGGCGACCCGTGGCGCGAGGCGTGGCCGCGCTTCTCCCGCTTCGAGATGTGCTGCTGGTACTGGAACGCGACCTACGACCGCATCGCCGCGGAGGCCGCCGCGCTGCCGCCCGGGGCGGTGCTGATGTGCGATGCGCGGCGCATCACGCCCGCCACCATCGCCGCGCTCTACGCGTTCTGCGGCCTCGGCGATTTCGACGAGGGCGCGGTGGGCGCGCTGCTCGCCACGCGGGTCAATGCGCTGTCGGGCCTCGACGATGGCCCGCCCCCCTTCCCGGCAGCGGATGCCTGGCCGGAAGCGGCGACGATGCGCTACTTCGACCTCTGCTGGGCGACGCATCGCAGGCTGGGGCTGTCGCCCGAGGCGGCCCGGCCGCTGCCCGCCGGCTTCGGCCGCTTCTGGCGCGACAAGGGCCTGGACGAGGCCTGGTACGCGGAGATCGACGCCTACCGCGCCACCTCCCACGCCGCGTTCGAGGGCTGGGCGCGGCACGCCCTGCTGCGCCTCGGCCTCGGCAGCGCGACGGAACTCGGCGTCGGCCTCTCGCCCCGCTACCGGGAGGGGCTGTTCCGCGACCTGCCCTTCATCGGCATCGACCTGCTGCCCGCCGTCGCCGCGAGGCTGCGCGACCTGGCGCGCCCCGGACATCGCTTCCTGGCCGCCGACGTGACGCGCGAGGCGCCCGTCGAGGCCGAAGCCGACCTCGTCTTCTGCCATGCCTCGATCGACAACGTCCCCGATCCGGACGCCTTCCTGGCGGGCGCGGCGCGGCTGGCGCGGCGGGCCTTGTTCGTCTCGACCTATCGCGGCTTCTTCCCCGAGCTGCGCGCCCACCGCATCGCGGCCGATCCGGCGACCGGGGTCGCCTTCAACGACCTCTCGCCCTGGGCGCTGGCCGAGCGCGCGCGGGCCCTGGGCTTCGCGACCGTCGCGGTGGTGCCCTATCCCACCGGCCGCGCCGACATCCCGACCGAGACCGCGCTGGTCGCGTCGCGCGACGCGATGCCGGTGGAGGCGCTGCTCGGCGACTTCCCGGTGGGGCGCGTCTTCCGGCCCTATCGCGTGCAGGCGGACGACCGACCGGCCGAGGCGATCGCCGCGCAGGTCAACCGCGCCTGCGCCTACTACTCGGACCCCGTGCACGGGCTGGCCGCCGATCCCGCCCTGTTCCGCCAGGTGCTGCGGGACCTGAAAGCGCTGCCTGGCCGCCGCCTGCTGCCGCTGCGGGACTTCGCGCAGGCCCGCCACGCCGATCCGGACGCCATCGGCCTGCGGGTGGACGTGGACGACGACCTGGTGGCGGCCACCGTCATGGCCGGCATCGCGGCGGAGGAAGGCGTGCGCCTCACCTTCTTCCTGCTGCCCACCGCGCCCTATCACGGCCATTGGCAGGAAGGCGTCTTCCACCGCCACGCCGCGATCGGCGGCATCGCGCGGGCGATGCAGGCGCAGGGGCATGAGATCGGGCTGCATGTCGATCCCTTCCTCTGCGCGCTGGACCACGGCGTGGACGGGCTGGCGGCGACGGTCGCGGAACTCGACTGGCTGCGCGGCCAGGGCCTGCGCATCGAGGGCATCAGCGGCCACAACTGCGCGTCCCACTACGGCGCCGAGGGGGTGGAGGTCTTCGACCGCTTCCGCCTGGCGCCGCGGCGCTGGCTGGAACGGCGCGGCGCCTTCGTGCCGCTCGGCACGCTGGATGCCGCCGCCCTCGGCATCGCCTATGAAGGCTCCTTCCTCGAAGCCCCGCCCGGCGGCAGCGACCCGGCCGATCCCTTCGCGACCGGCGTCGATGCGGGCGGCTATGTCGCCTCCGCCGCCTGGATGCGGCGCTACCTGGGCGACAACCCATATGCGCGGCATGGCGTGGCGACCAGCCTCTGGGTCACCGGGCGCGACGAATGGGCGATGGGTCACCGCGATCCGGAAGGCCGCTTCGCCTGGCGCTTCCGCCAGCCATGGCGGACCATCTCAGGCGCGTTCGCGGCGTGTCCGGGGCCGACGCTGGTGGTGCTGCACCCGAACTATTTCGGGCGCCGCGCCGGGCCCGATGTGGCGCCGGTGGAGACGGGCTGATCCCGAACGGCCTCGATCCTGCTGCGATGGCGGCGGGACAGCACGAGGCGGCGGGTGCCAGGGCGTGCGCCCCCCGCTACCGCGCCGCGCGCCGCGCCCGCCAGGCGACCCAGCCCGCCAGCGCCACAGGCACCAGCCACAGCACGACCAGCGCCACCGCGCCCTGTTCCGGCGACGCCGCGCGCCCCGCCGCATGGCCCGGCAGCACCAGCACCGTCACCCAGACCAGGGCGGAGGCGATGTTGGCCGCCTGGAAGCGCGCCTCCGGCATGCGCGTCACGGCGGCGACCAGTGGTGCGACGGCGCGCAGCGGGCTGACGAAGCGCGCCGCCACCACGGCCCAGAACCCGAAGCGGCGGATGGCCAGCACCGCCCGTGCATAGACGCGCCGCTGGCTCGGCGGGATGCGCCGGCGCACCGCCGCCGGCCCCAAGGCCCGCCCCGCCCGGTAGCCCAGCGCCTGGCCCGCGACCGAGCCCGCGACGCCGGCCAGCAGCAGCGGCAGGGCAGGTTCCCCCGCCATGCCCGACAGCACGCCCAATCCGAAGAGCAGCGTCGAGCCGGGCAGCAGCAGCCCGACCAGCGGCACCGCTTCCAGGAAGGCGACCAGCAGCATCACGGCGGCGATCCAGCCGGCATGCGCCTCCGCCCAGGCGAGCAGCGCCTCCGCCGCCTCGCCCATCAGGACGCAGGTCCGGGCGGGACGGGGTGCCGCATGCTCCCGCCCGGGCGCGCGGTCAGTCCAGCCGCGCGCCGGAGACGCGCACGACCTCCTGCCACATCGGCCTCTCCCGCGCGACGCGGGCGGTGACCTCGGCCGGGGTGCTGAACACCGGCCGCGCGCCGGCGCGCAGGAAGCGCTCGGCGAAGGCGGCATCCTGCTTGATCTCGCGGATCGCCGCCGCCGCGCGCTCGACGATCGGCGCCGGCACGCCGGCCGGGAAGGCCATGGCGCACCAGGAGGTGACGACCAGGTCGGGCACGCCGGCCTCCGCCATGGTCGGGATGTTGGGCAGGGTCGGCCAGCGTTCCGCGCTGGTGACCGCGAAGGCCTTCATGCGGCCCTCCGCCACCACCGGGATGTAGCTGGCCAGGTTGTCGATGGCGAAGTTCAGGTCGCCCGAGAGCATCGCCGGGATGATCTGCGCCGCGCCGCGGAAGGGCACATGCGTGCCATCGAGGCCGAGCCGCAGGTTGAACAGCGACCCGGTCAGGTGCGCCGTGGTGCCCACCCCGGGCGAGCCGAAGGACACGCCGTTCCGCTGCGCCTTCGCCCAGGCGATGAACTCCTGCAGGTTGTTCGCCGGGTTGTGCTGCGCCGAGACCACCAGGATGTTCGGCAGCTCCCAGTGCATCGAGATCGGCTGGAAGTCGCGCTGCGGGTCGTAGGGCAGGCGGGTGTAGAGGAACTGGTTGATGTGCCAGGCGCCCAGCGTCAGCGGCGCCATGGTGTAGCCATCCGGCGTGGACTTGGCCAAGGCGTCGGCGCCGATGTTGCCGCCGGCGCCGGGCCGGTTCTCGATGGTGAAGGGCTGGCCGAGGCGCGTCTGCATCTGCTCGCAGAGCAGCCGGCACAGCACGTCGGTCGAGCCGCCCGGCGGCCAGGGCACGATGACGCGCACGGGCCGGTTCGGCCAGGCCGCGGTCTGGCCGAT
This sequence comes from Acetobacteraceae bacterium, assembly GCA_027487675.1. GTDB lineage: Bacteria > Pseudomonadota > Alphaproteobacteria > Acetobacterales > Acetobacteraceae > Falsiroseomonas. The sequence goes on from JAIYDD010000201.1 coordinate 47,209, forward strand.
GGCCGGGGCGGCGAGCGGCGCGGCGAGCGCGGCGCCGAGCAGCGTGCGACGGCTGGTGGTCATCTGGCGTGTCCTCCCTGGATGTGTTGGGCGGCAGGATAGGCGGGCAGGGGGCGGGCGCGAAGGCCCCGGCGCGCGCGCGCAGACTGCGCGGCTGTGCGCGCGACGTCCGCGCCGGCCGGGTTAACGGCATTCTCATCCGCAGGCGGCAGGCTGGCCGGCGGAGGTGCCGATGCGTCCGGAGCAGGACGGACTGGCCGAGCTGCAACGTCTCGTCGCCCGGCTGGAGCAGTCGGGCCTTGCCGGACAGCGCCCCGAGGTGGCGGCGCTGATCGCGCGTTCGCGGAGCCTGCTCGGCCCGGCCGGGACGTCCCCGGCCGCGCGCGACGCCTTCGGCGACCCTGCCGGCGCCCGGGCGGCCCGGCCTGTGTCCGGGGCGGCGCCGGCGGCCGGGCGCGCCTTTCCCCCGCGCCCCGGCCCCTATCCCGGCTTCGAGCCGCCGTCGCGCCCGACGCCGCGGCCGCCGCGCCGCGCCGCGATCCGCCCGGCGGCGAAGCTGCGGCTGCTGTTCCTGATGGCGATCGACATGGCGCTCGGCCTGGTCGCGGCCGCCGCGCTGGCGGGGCTGCTGGCCGGCACCGCGCCGGCGCGGCTGGCCGGGCCTGTGCTGGCGGTCGCGCTGGCCTGGGTGCTGTGGCGCTGGGGCGGCGCGCCGGCGGCGGCGGCCGAGGCGATGGCGCGGCTGCGCTACGCGCGGCGCTGGGCCTGGCTCTGGTTCGCCGAGGCCTTCAGCGAGGCTGCCTTCGAGGCGCTGCAGGACCTGCTCGACGCGCGGGAGGTGATGCGCGGCTGGCAGGCCTGGCGGCGCGAGCTCGGCCATCGCCCGCGCCTGGCGGATGTCGATGCCTTCCTGGCCGAGCGCTTCGGCGCCCAGGCGGTGCTGCGCTTCCGCTTCGCGATGGCCGTGCAGGGCGAGAGCCGGCGCGGCTGGACGCTGCGCGGCGGCTATGCGCGCAACCCCGCCCCGGTGCGGGAGGCGGAGGCGATGCGCTGGTCGCGCCTGATCCTGGCCTTCGAGGCGGTGGCGCGCGACGGCGCGCTGTGGCCAGCCGCCGATGCGGCCTGGTCGCCGCCCGCCGCGCCCCCGCCGGCCGAGGCGCCGCCGCCGGTCGAGGACCCGGACCACGCCGCGCGCATGCAGCGCCGGCTGGAGCTGAAGGAGGCGATCAAGCGCAAGCGCGAGGAGATCCGCCGCACCACGGAGTGGAAGATGAAGACGCCCGCCGAGATCGCCCAGCAGGACGCCCACCTGGCGCTGCTGCGCGGCGAGTTGGCGGCGCTGGAGGCGGAGCTGAAGGCGCTTGCCTGAGCCCCCGCCGCCCCGGACCGCGACAGGCGCCGCCCTGCTGGCGCCGCGGGGATCGCCGGTCGCCGCCCAGGCGTGCCGCGCCATGCGATGGCGCAGGGCCCGGGCCGTGCCGACCCGCGGCGGCAGCTGTCACGGCCAGCCGGTCTCCGGCGGCAGGGACATCAGGATCGCCTCCACATTGCCGCCGGTCTTCAGCCCGAAGATGGTGCCGCGGTCGTAGAGCAGGTTGAACTCCACGTAGCGGCCGCGGCGGACCAGCTGATGGGCGCGCTCGGCCTCCGTCCAGGGCTCCTCCATCCGCCGGCGCACGATCGCCGGATAGGCATCGAGGAAGGCCAGCCCGACATCCTGGGTGAAGGCGAAGTCGGCTTCCAGTCCCTGGCCCGGCGTGCGGTCGCCGAGCCAGTCGTAGAAGATGCCGCCCAGGCCGCGCGGCTCGTTCCGGTGGGGCAGGAAGAAGTATTCGTCGCACCATTGCTTGAAGCGCGGGTAGTAGGTGGGGTCATGCTTGTCGCAGGCGCTGCGGAAGGCGGCGTGGAAGGTCTCGGCGTCCTCCTTCGAATGCGGCGCGGCGTGGTCCATCGGCGTGATGTCGCCGCCGCCGCCGAACCAGCCCTTGGTGGTCACGATGAAGCGGGTGTTCATGTGGGCCGCCGGCACGCGCGGGCTGCGCAGATGGGCGACCAGCGAGATGCCGGTGGCGAAGAAGCGCGGGTCCTGCTCGGCGCCCGGGATCTGCTTGCGGAACTCGGGCGAGAACTCGCCGAAGACGGTGGAGACGTTGACGCCCACCTTCTCGAAGACCCGGCCCTTCATCACGCCCATCACGCCGCCGCCGCCTTCGGGTCTCTCCCAGGGGGTCCGGACGAAGCGGCCGGGCGGCATCTGGGCGTGCGGGCCGGTCTCCAGCGCGTCCTCGCACGCCTCGAAGGCGGCGCAGATGCGGTCGCGGAGCGTCTCGAACCAGGCGCGGGCCGTGGCGGCATGGGGGTGGTGCTGCGGGGCCGTGGTGGGGTCCATCGCGGGGCCTTCCTTCCTCGGGCGCTGGCGTTTCCTGTCGCGCCTCGGGCGAAGATTGACAGCAGGTTAGCCGCAAGGCGACCCCCGGCGGCGCATGGCGGAAACCGGCGCCGAACCGGCGCGACGCCGGATGGACAGGGGCCGGAACGCCCCCTTATATGCGGCGCAGCGCCGTGACAGGCCGCCGAACGTCCATGCACGCCCGCGCGCCGGGCGTGCCGGCGGGCCGGGCGCCGGGGCGCTGCGGAATTCACGGTGCGCGCGCCCGCATGGCGGGACGCTGAAGGGGACGAAGGATGGCCGAGACCATGGCGCCCGGGAATGCGCCGCACGGCGGCGGGGACGGCACGGGCAGCACCCGCCGCGATTTCCTGACGCTCAGCACCACCGCCTTCGCGGCCGTCGGCGTGGGCGCGATCGCCTGGCCGTTCGTCAGCTCGATGAACCCGGCGCGCGACGTGCTGGCGCTGGCCAGCACCGAGGTCGACCTGACCCCGATCGCCGCCGGCCAGGCGGTGACGGTGGTCTGGCGCGGCAAGCCGGTCTTCGTGCGCCACCGCACGGCCGACGAGGTCCGCATCGCGCGCGAGACGCCGTTGTCGGAGCTGAAGGACCCGCAGCCCGACCAGGCCCGCGTGAAGCGCGACCAGTGGCTCGTCGTGCTGGGCGTGTGCACGCATCTGGGCTGCGTGCCGCTCGGCCAGAAGCCGACCGATGCGCGCGGCAACTACAATGGCTGGTTCTGCCCCTGCCATGGCAGCCACTACGACACCTCGGGGCGCATCCGCCTCGGCCCGGCGCCGACGAACCTTGCGGTTCCCGAGTATGCCTTCACATCCCCCACGCAGATCCGCATCGGCTGACGGCGCGTCGGGGCGCGGTATGGTCCGCGCCCGCCCGCCGGCCGCAAACCCCTGAGGAGCGACGGTCCCCATGGCCATCGGCCTTCACGACAGCAGCTTCCGCAACCCGGTCATCCGCTGGATCGACAGCCGGCTGCCTGTCTTCACGATGATGCAGAAGGAGTACGGGACCTTCCCGACTCCGAAGAACTTCAACTACTTCTGGAACTTCGGCGCGCTCGCCATGGTCACGCTGATGATCATGATCGCGACCGGCATCTTCCTGTCGATGCACTACACGGCGCACACCAGCTACGCCTTCGAAAGCGTCGAGCGCATCATGCGCGACGTGAACTACGGCTGGCTGCTGCGCTACGTGCACATGAACGGCGCCTCGATGTTCTTCATCGTGGTCTACATCCATATCTGGCGCGGCCTCTGGTACGGGTCCTACAAGGCCCCGCGCGAGATCCTGTGGATCCTCGGCGTCACGATCTTCCTGCTGATGATGGCCACCGCCTTCATGGGCTACGTGCTGCCCTGGGGCCAGATGTCCTTCTGGGGCGCCACCGTCATCACCAACCTGTTCTCCGCCATCCCGGTCTTCGGCGAGAGCATCGTGGTCTGGCTGTGGGGCGGCTTCTCGGTCGACAACCCGACGCTGAACCGCTTCTTCTCGCTGCACTACCTGCTGCCCTTCGTCATCGTGGGCGTGGTCTTCCTGCACGTCGCGGCGCTGCACATTACGGGGTCCAACAACCCGCTGGGCATCGACCCGAAGGGGCCGCAGGACACCATCCCCTTCCACCCCTACTACACGATCAAGGACAGCGTCGGGCTGATCGTCTACTTCATCGTCTTCGCCTTCCTGGTGTTCTTCATGCCGAACTACCTCGGCCACCCGGACAACTACATCCCGGCGAACCCGCTGGTGACGCCCGCGCACATCGTGCCGGAATGGTACTTCCTGCCCTTCTACGC